>JASHTU010000075.1 GCA_030040395.1 Acidobacteriaceae bacterium | reverse complement strand
ATTCTAGCGATTTGGCGGAAATAACCGGCAAGGTTGGGAAGAAAAATAATGTGTTTGGAATGAGGAGGGATGGGGTTGGGTGCGGGGGGCGGAGGGCTTGACATCTCAGGCCGGCCAGATCGGTCAGCTTGCCCAATCGTTTTCAGAAGTGCAAGACGGATGAGAAATTCTCCAAGCCTCTTTCCCGTTTCTCCGATGGTCTTGATCAACGCCATTCCATCTGGTGCCGTGACCGCGTAGATTCGTGGATTCTCAGATCCCAAAATCGGGATCTCCACCCCAGCGAGCCACCCGCAGGCGGGTTCCCGCCGCTCGCCGGGGACCCCGGGGGGCACCCACTTCTCGAACGCGCTTCAAGCTCCATAGGGTGAGCGTCCAAGGGATCACGCGCAGATTTTTGTGCTAGTTCTGCGCTGTACCGTCTGCGGCAGTTCTGTTTACTGTGACGTAACTGCCGAGTAGCCGACTAACGACCCGGAACGGCTCCGAAATGCCCAACATCTGGTCGAATTTGCGATCATGCCCGGTCCCCAAACGCGAGGGACCGGGGGCGCCCTCAGTTGAATAATCATCGCCCTGAGATCGTGGCCACCCGCCTGCGCCTTCGGGCTTTGCCGCCGGCGAAATCCTAATTCGCGGATGGTTCCATTGTCTTCAGAATTCCTGGGAACCAATGCACAGCATTGGCGTGGTACAGCTTATAAAGGACCGGTTGCGGCAAATTGAGACCGCGGTACGTCTTTGCGCGGTACCCCACCAGGTCGCTGGTCGCGAGGAACTTCCAATCGCGCGCATATTCGCTCTGCCATTGCGCGATCGTTTTCCCGGTATCTGCGCCCGGCATAAACTCCAAGTCGGTTGCATAGATGAGACGGTCCTGGTATTTACGGATGAAAGCAATGGCCTGATCGCGCGGGAGCATGATGATGTACGGCATACGCGCAGCAAGATCGACAGCAAAATTGGGATAGCGATCAAGGTGTTGCGCGAGCTGGTTGAAGTCCGACTCCATGCTGCCTAAGTGGGCGCCGACTACCCGTAAATGAGGATTTTCGGCCAGGATGCGATCTCGCGCACCCAGGATTGCCGCCTTCGACGGTGCGCCCGCCTTTCCATACATGTGCCACTGGGGATGGTGCACATAGTATGAGTAATCGGGCGCCGCCGGAGTCAGCGGCTTCCAGCACGAATCGGGTTCGGCGAGGTGAGCGATGAGAGTTTTATTGTGTGCGGCGATGTCCTGATAGATCGGTTCGAATACTGGATCATCGGGCATGAGGTAGCTTCCGTCAGGCCGTTTGATCTCCATGCCGATGTTTTTCCAGATCTTCACTGCCACGGCGCCCTGATCGAAATCCCGGTTGATCTGCTGATTCGCCGAGCTGTCGAATCCAGAATCGCGATAAAGGAAGGGATTGAAGCTGGTAGCCAGCACGGAGTGTCCCTGGCTGGCGGCGACGTAGCGTTTGGCGTCGGCGATTTCGCGAGGCAGGTCCTTCAAATAGGGATCTGTGTCGTCGTCGAGACAGATGTCGACCGTGTGGAGATTCAGTCGACGGATCATGCCGATAAATTCAGCATCGGTGACGAAAATATGAGTGTGCGTGTCGATCGGGCCCAGCGATGTGAACGCTTTCAGCTCAGAAGCAGTGAAAGCAGGCGCGGGCGGTGGCGGCGCGTTCTGGCCTGCAGCGAGCAGCGAGGACAGAAAAACAAGCAAGCAGAGTTTCTTCATAAGCTGGTTTCCCTTTCCAATCGGTATGGAAACACAATCAGTCTTCGGTTACAAGCTTTGCAAAAGCCAGAACTCGTTCATGGTGATGGCGGAGTGGCGCTGCGAAGCGAGGATCCCGCCATTTTGAAAGTGCTGGAGCAAGCTCAGCGCAAGTGAATAGGGGGCAAGGTCCTGGTCGACCGGCTATGCTTCAGTAATAACTTGGTTAACAACCCGTTCCGCCTGCACAAGGGATTATGCCGGTCAAAACGCTTGGAAGAATTTGTGCTAATTTGTGCTGGTCGTGCAATCAATTGGGCTGTCTTGGCTATTTGGGCTATTGTAGAATCAATAACTTATACGTTTTCAATTGGTGCTGACCTGGGGCGCCCAAGTTCATCGGGAGTAATTACAAAATCACCAAGGCACGGTGCTAGAACCCGAAAAAATCGGCCCCCAGCCGGCCGATATCATCCGGCAGGCGAATACCGCGACCCTGGCCCTTTTTGCCAAATCCTCGAGTGCTTGCCTGCTCCTCATTGAGCCTTCCAGGGCGGGCCATCGCCTGTGCGCGTTTCGCCGAGCGCCTGCGCGCGTTGCGGGGCCGTGACGACCGCGACGAGCGAATCGGCGCAACCGTAATAAAGGAACCACTGGCCGTGAAAGTACACCAACCCTTCCGCAAAGGTGGTTCCCGCCGCGTACTGGCCGGTTTTCTCGTAGGGTAAAGCCGGCTCCAGAACCGGCTCGTCGGTTCGCGCCAGAAGATGCGCGGGATCCTGGGCGTCGAAGAGGGCTTCTCCCGCGGCATAAGTATTCGCAGGTAGATTGGGATCGCCGCCGGAATCGGCGTTTTTGCCGTTGTAGATGACGACAATGCCGCGAGCGGTGAGCACCGGAGGAGGGCCGGTCTCAGGAAAGGAGCTGTCAAAACGTCCGGGACGGGGCTTGAGCACCTGAAGGGGTTCGCCGTGCGAGTCCTCAACGGGCGTCCAATGAATAAGGTCCGGCGAAGTGGCCAGGTGAATGGCGCCTTCGCCCCAATACATCCAATACTTTCCGCGCATGCGGACGGCGATGAGCCGGCCATTGCGCAAAGCCGTGACGATTCCGGCGGATTTGTATTTCAGATTGGCGTATTTTCCGCCCTTGGCCTGGAAAAACGCCGGTCCGTGTTTGGTCCAGTGGGCCAGGTCAGGCGAAGAGGCGACACCGACCGAATAGGTTTGGCGGTTCCATTGGGTGTAGGTCAGCACGTAGGAGCCGTCTTCGGTTTCCACGATGCGCGGATCTTCGACGCCGCCAGGCCACTCGCGCGCTTTTTGGCTGTCCTCAGCGGGGTAGAATACCGGCGCGGCGGGGAGGGTAAAGTGGATGCCGTCTGCGCTCTCAGCCAAGCCAAGGCGCGAGGTGTGCATGCCGATCTGCATGGAGCCGGTATCGTCTTCTGCGCGATAGAGAACGTCAATCATGCCGTTCCTCACCACGGCCGCCGGATTGAAGGTGTGTAGCGCCTCCCAATGTACGGGAACCTTAAGGATAGGATCCGGAAACAGGGAGGCGGGGTTGGGAACGATGACGGGGTTGCCTTGAGCCGGGCGCGTGAAGGGGCCAATCTCCCACCCATTGGGGACGGTCTGCTGAGCGTGCGCCGCGAGAAAGGCGAAGGCGAGAAACAACCACAGGCGCTCGATTGTTCTATGCATTCGGGGTAGCTCCCTTCCAACTCCGGTCTTGAAAAATGAACGCATTCTTCCCCGGGCCGAATTGGCGCGCAGTGACCGGCGCGCGCGAACATGCCGCAAGAGCGGGAGGGCTACCGGCGGCGCGGCTTTGAGGAGACGCGGAGGCATGTTTCTCCACCGGCGCCATGGTAGCGGAGCAGGGCAGGGGGTGTTAACCGGTTTTTTACCGGGCGACTGGCAGGGAGCCGCCGAAGCGTATACGCAGGCCATCGCGCAGGGTCCGGCGCCTGCGATGCGGAGTTTAATCGGGCAGGACTGGAGCTAATCTGGCATGGCTCTCCCGGCAATGACGCTGGTGTGTTAGTATTCGACACTGCCCGGCGATCAGCATTGATTTCCGCCGCAGCACCGATGGATGTTCTTCAATGGTTACAGCAGATTCACAACCATGGCGTGCGAGCGGAAGCGGCGCGCGGCGGCTTTTTCTCGAGGAAAAAGTCGCGCGCCTCAAGCCGCGCTCCATCGGTTCACTCTGAATCTGCTCGAGGAGCGCAAGCATGAGAGGAATCGCACCCGTTATTGTCCTGTTGCCCGCGCTTCTGTTGGGCGCGCGTTTTCCGGTGATCGCACAGCAGCCCGCCGCATCGGCGGAACAAACCGGGCTGGCGTCGTCCAGTCCCGGCTGGTGGGACAATGCGGTTATCTACGAGATTTATCCGCGCAGTTTCCAAGACTCGAATGGCGACGGGATCGGAGACCTGAACGGGATCACTGCGCGGCTCGATTACCTGCAGAAGTTGGGCGTTAACGCCATCTGGCTGACCCCCATCTATCCTTCGCCGCTGGTGGATTTCGGCTACGATATCTCCGACTACGACAAAATCGACCCGCGATACGGGACGCTGACCGACTTCAGCCGCCTGGTGGCCGAGGCGAGGAAACGCAACATCGGCATCATCATGGACCTGGTGCTGAACCACACCTCGGACCAGCACCCGTGGTTTCTGGAGTCGCGCAGCTCGCGCACCAATCCCAAGCGCGACTGGTACATGTGGCGCGACGGCAAGATGGTGAACGGCAAGCGCGAGCCGCCGAACAACTGGGAGTCGGTCTTTGGCCACTCCGCCTGGCAGTGGGACGCGAAGACCGGCCAATATTACTATCACCGCTTCTACATTCAGCAGCCGGACCTCAACTGGAACAATCCCCAGGTGCGAAAAGCCATGTATGACGTGGCGCGCTTATGGATAGGGCGTGGGGTGGCCGGATTTCGCCTGGACGCCATTACCTCGCTTTTCGAGGACCCGACAGACACGGACGAAGCCTATGTTCTGGGCCCCGACGGCAAGCCGGTGATCAACGCGTACGGCGATAAAGAAGTAATGACGAACAAGACCGACAACCTGCCGGAGGTGCACGACGTGCTGCGCGAGTTGCGCCAGGCCACCGATACGGCGAGCGGACGCAGAGTGGTTCTGATTGGGGAAACCTACCTTGACTCTATCGCCGACCTGCGCAAGATGTACGGCGCAAACAATGACGAGCTGCAGCTCCCCATGGATATGCAAGTAGGCTTCATCAACAAATTCGACGTTGCGGACTTCCGGCAGCGCATCAACCAAGCCGAAACCGGGCTCAACGGCGCTGAACCGCTGTTTGTTTTCGACAATCACGACAATCCGCGCTGGGACCGCTACCAGACGAACGCGCAGGGAGCGCCTGGATTTGGCTACGGACCTCAGCACGACGACATCGGGCGGGTGATCGCCACGGTTCTGTTCGCCTCGCGCGACACGGCGATGATGTACTACGGCGACGAAATCGGGATGGTGACCACCCCGCCCACCCGCAAAGAAGACGTGAGGGACCCCATCGGCATCACGGGCTGGCCCAAAGAGAAGGGCCGGGACGGCGAGCGCACGCCGATGCAGTGGAACGACGGCCCGGACGCGGGTTTCTCTAAGGCGGGCGTGAAAACCTGGCTGCCGATTCCAGCCAGTTATAAGAGCGTGAATGTGGCCGCGGAGGAGCGAGAGCCGGATTCGATGCTGCACTGGTATGAGCAGATCATCGCGCTCAAAAAGCACGACCCCGCCCTGCACGATGGGGAAGAGATCATGCTCAACACTTCGGATGACCACGTGCTTTCCTGGCTGCGCAAAGCGC
>JASHTU010000074.1 GCA_030040395.1 Acidobacteriaceae bacterium | reverse complement strand
GGTCGGGAATCCAGATACCGTCTCCAGACATCTCATGAATCCACATGTCGTGGATGTTCATGTGCCAGACGCCCTCAATGGAGATGCCCGCGATGCCGTCCACCCAACTGGTAATCCAGGCCGGAGTGGCCGGGTAAGCGCACGCAGGCTCACCCGCGCTGGCATTAGCTTCGCACCCGTAAGTGGTGATCTCCATCCCGGAAATCTCGCCGCTCATCTGATACGTGCCCGAAACGCTGGAAGACACCACCCCCTGCACGTCGATCACTGCGGGCCACTGCGGAGTAGCCACCCCATTCAGCGTCACCGTGCCGGGCACGGTGAACGAGGACAGCATCAACAACTGGGTTTTCGCATATCCCGCCCCAATCAGCTTCAGACCGGCCACATCCGCCCTGTTGGTGGACCCTGTCGTGTAATAGTACAAAGGCGCGGAGACACAGTATTTGCCCGCAGCCAGCTCCACGGGCGCGCCGTTCGCCGCGGTGATGGCAGCCTGCAGAGCCGCAGTCGTGTCAGTTGGACATTGCGCTAACCCGTAAGCGAGCGCATCCACTGATCGCCCGATGCGTTGCCCATCGACGCCGCCGCCGGCCATGATGTTCTCCTGAATGGCGACTCCATTATTTCCGTCGG
Organism: Acidobacteriaceae bacterium; assembly: GCA_030040395.1. Classification (GTDB taxonomy): domain Bacteria; phylum Acidobacteriota; class Terriglobia; order Terriglobales; family Acidobacteriaceae; genus Telmatobacter. The sequence goes on along the minus strand of JASHTU010000074.1, from coordinate 2,366 downwards.
AGCTAAGGCCGGGGACATTTGCCTGCCCTCCCAGGTTCGCCAGCGCCGTTGCCGGCGATGCCAAATCGCTCAAATTGTTGACCGGCCTCAGCGGTGTATACCCGAGCAGCCCCGTCAAATCCGCTCCCGTTGCCGCCCGGGATGTGCTCCCCGTCAGTCCGTAAGGAATCCCGGTCGCTCCCGGATAAGCGAAAGCCCCAAGGTTTGTCAGCGCCGTCGCCGGCGACGCCAAATCGCTCAAGTTATTTCCAGGTTGCAGCGGCGTGTACCCGAGCAGCCCCGTCAAATCCGCTCCGGTTGCCCCCCGCGATGTGCTTGCCGTCAGTCCGTAAGGAATCCCGGCCGCTCCCGGATACGCAAACGCCCCCAGGTTCGTCAAAGCTCCGGCCGCATTCGTCGCTCCCGTCCCGCCCGCCGTCGGTGGAACCGTGTTCATGCCCCCCAGAGCGGCCCCATTTCCTGTGTAGTACGCAATCTGCCCGCTGCTTCCCGAACTCACTGAACCGGCTCCCGACCCGCACGCCGAGCCGGTGTTCGTGATGTATCCCGAGTTATCGATCTGCAGGCAATTATGCCCGCTGCTCGCCGCTAGCCCCGGAAACTGAATCGCCGTCGTCCCCGTAAACGCCGCATACAGGGTGCTGCTATTCCCGCCGTACACCTTGAACTGCGTCCCGCTCCCGCTCTCGTAATTCAGCCGCACCACACCCGAAGCATTGGCGGCGTTGATATACGTATCCCCGCTGTTCGTGCTCTGGTAGGCCTTGAAACTGTCCAATCCGCCTATCGCCGAGTTCAGCGCCCAGTTATTGCTCGCGTCCTTCACCATGTACCACTGGCTGTTTCCGTTCCAGTCCTTGTAGGTGAAGGACCCCTTCTGGCTCGTGGTCAATCCCGGCCAAAGATAGTAATCGACCTCCGCATCGGAGTTGTTGCGCACCGTCAACGTCCCCGTAGAATGCGCCGTCCCGCCCACCTGCAGCGTTCCGTTGAACTGCGCATCTCCGGCGCGATCAACCGTCGCCACCGTCGTCTCGCTCGTCCCGCCCGACCCGAAAACCACCCCGCCCGTCCCTGCGTTGCTCGAGCCGTTCAGCACCACCGCGCCGGTCCCAGCCGCGTTGATCACCGTCTGGTTGTTCGTGCTTCCCGCCGTCGTAATCTCCGCCACCGCATTCGGCGCCGTCGTCTGGTTCGGTCCCGTAATGCTCACCGTGGGCTGCGTCGTGTACCCGCTCCCGCCCGAGGTCATCATCACGCTTCCCACCGTGTACCCGCCGGGACAACTCGTTGAAGTGCTCGTCGTCATATTCACGGTCGCCGAGGCCCCGCTGCCTCCGCCGCCCGTAAACGCCACCGCCGGCGCCGCTGAAGAGCTATAGCACCCTCCGTTGTTCACAATCACGTTCGTCACCACGTTGGGCGTGGCGCTCAAATACTGCCCAATCCCGATCCGCTGCACGTTGTTCAGCAAATCGCTGAAGTTATACGACTGCTCGCCCGATGTCCCGTCTCCCGGTCCAACCTCCCACCGGTAGCCGTAGTCGGTCTGGTATTCGTCCTGTAAGCCGCGCTCGTTCCCCGTTCCCGTCCCTAGCCGGTAGTGATTGGTCAGCGTCGCGTCCTGCTGGCTCCCGTACCAGTCACCATTCAATCCGTTGAAACTCCGGTGAAATGAATCGAGGAAGCTGTTGCGCGTGCCGCTGTCGGTAAGCTGGCCGGTAAACATCGTGCCGCCAGTCATCCAGTTGTTGTACGCGCTGCCCGCGTCCGCCGTTACCTGGCTCGTCGAGTTCTCGTTCCGCAACCCCACGATCGTGTTGTTCTCCGCGTTCGGTCCCAAGTGCAATGCCGTTGCGCATCCCTCGACATCTCCTCCCGTAAACGTGTTGCCGTCCCCTGCCAGCAGGTTGATCCCTGTCGTCCCGGCCACCGGTTTCCCGCCCGACGTCGGGCAATCGACGTGCAGCCGCACAAACGCGCTCGCATTCATCCAGTCCGTCGTCGCCGGGTTCGCTGCTTGGTGCCCGATCCCATTCACCGCCGTCTGGAATCCGCTGATCTCAATGTCCAAAAACGTTCCGCCGGTGTAATTCCCCGTCCCGTCCAGCGTCATCCCCGTTTGGTTCGCGTTACCCAGGAAATACACGCTCTCCACGTCCATCTCCTGCGTCCGGTACGCCGCCAGTCCCTCCGCCGTCGCGCTCGTCGACGTCGTGGTGTTGATCTCCACGTTGTCCATGTGGAACCCCGGCGTATCCGTCGCATAGGTCACATCGCCCACCTGCACCATCGCGCCCGCGCCCGAATACGCGAACACCGTTCCCCCTTGGCTTCCACTTGCCGCGCTTCCGCCCCGCAGCGCG
>JASHTU010000073.1 GCA_030040395.1 Acidobacteriaceae bacterium | reverse complement strand
ACAACAAGGACGGCTGGATGGATATCGCCGTGACCCATGACGGCCCTCCGGGGCTCACCTTGTGGCGCAATGTCGCGGGCCCGGGCCAAGTGGGGCGGCGCTTTGAGCGTGTACCCCTCCCCTTGCACGACGCGTTGCGCGCATGGGGCGTGACGCCTATCGACATCGACAATGACGGCTGGATCGATCTGGCGGCCATTGTGGAGACCATGGCAGGCCCGCAGGTGCGGGTGTTTCGCAATCGCGGCGATGGTGAATTCGAGGACGTGAGCAGAGCGCTGGGTTTGGATAATGTGAAGCTGCGCGCGCCGCGCGGGCTGATCGCAGCCGATGTAGATGGCGATGGCGCGCCGGACCTGATTGTGACGCAGTTGAATGCGCCGCCGGTGTTGCTGCGCAATGTGGGCGCGAACAAGAATCACTTTGTACGTCTCGATCTGACGGGCTTTTCGGACAACAAGACCGCATTGGGTGTGAAGGTGGAGGTGTTTGCAGAGGGGCTCTGGCAAAAGTGGGAGCTGCCCGGCGCCTCGGGTTACCAGACGCAGGCCCCGCCGCAGGTTCTGGTCGGACTGGGCAAGGCTGAGGGCATCGATCTGTTGCGCATTCTGTGGCCTACCGGCGTTCTGCAGGACGAAATCGATCTGCCCCATACACAAACGATTGCGATGAAGGAAGTGGACCGGCGCGGCAGTTCCTGCCCGGTGCTGTTTGTGTGGAACGGACACAAATACAAGTTTGTGACCGATGCGATTGGCGCGGCCGTGGTGGGGCACTGGTTCACGCCCACGCGACGCAATACGCCTCGCCCCAGTGAGTGGATCAAGATTGACGGCGCGGACGTGGCTCCCGTGGGCGGCAAGGTGAGCGTGCGCTTTATGGAGCCGATGGAAGAGGTCAACTACATCGATCAGTTGCGGCTGATTGCCGTGGATCACCCTGCAGACGTGGAAGTGAATCCCGACGAGCGATTTCTCGACGATCCGCCGTTTGCTTCGGGCCGCGTGGTGGCGAGCGCAGGCGCCCGGTTGCCCGTGGGCGCCTGGGACGGCGAGGGCCGCGCAGTGCTGGACAAGCTGAGCCGGCGCGATCACGAGTTTGCCAGCGGATTCAAGGCGCTGCCGTATGACGGCTTCGCCAATTTACACGCGTTGACGCTCGACCTGGGCGCAGTCGCGCCCGGCGCGCCGTTGCGCCTGCTGATGACGGGCTATGTGAATTACTTCAGCGCGACCTCGCTCTATGCCGCGTGGCAGGCGGGAGTGAAGCCGATTGCGCCGTATGTGGAGGCGCAGCTTCCCGACGGCGCATGGCGGCGAATTTCGGGCGAGGCGGGATTCCCAGCCGGGCTGGAGCGCACCATTGTGGTGGACCTGACGGGCAAGCTGCCCGCCGGTGTGCGGCGCATCCGGCTGATGACGAATTTGCAAATTTATTGGGACCAGGTGCTGATCGATAATCGCGCGCAGGGCCAGTCGCGAACCAGGGAACTGCCCCTGACGCTCGCCACCGAACATTTTCGCGGCTATCCGCAGCAGATCGAGGGCGCGAGCCCAGGCGACCTGGACTACGACTACAATCGCGTGAGCCTGACCGGCCCATTCCAGCGCGAGCGCGGCAATTACACGCATTTTGGCGATGTAACTGCCCTGTTGAAGAGCATCGACGACCACGACGCCATCTTCGGCAGCGGCGAGGAAATTGCGGCGGAGTTCGATGCGGCGAAACTGCCGGCGCTGCCGGCGCATTGGAAGCGCGATTACTTTTTCTACGCCAACGGATACGTGAAGGACATGGACTGGTGGGATGCTTCGCCGTTCACCGTGGCGCAGCTTCCATTTCATAAGATGACTGCCTATCCGTATCCCGCGAGCGAGAATTTCCCGGGGGACGACGCTGCGCTTGCCTATCGCTTGAATTGGAATGATCGCTTCGTTCCAGGCGACCCGGTAGGGCTGCACCGGTTCAACTATCAATGGCTTCCTTCCACTCCGCGAGAGGATCGTGCGCCGGGACCGCAGTGGTGAATCACGGGAATTGCAGGTTGGCGGCGGCGTGTGAAAACGCGCTTGGGCGTTGCAACGCTGGATTGCAGCGATGGCTTAGCGCTATACTTCATCGCAATTCGACAATAGGGAGAACGATCATGACGAAACGGTGGATTGTGAGCGCCGCAAGCAGCGGTGTGCTGGTCCTGGCGATGGCGGCGCCCCTGGCGCTGCGAGCCCAAGGGAACGTAACGATTCTGACGCCGGCGGTGATGGAAAAGTTGATGCCAGCAACCGTTTTTTATCGCGGGCTGTCGGCGACGACGGAGTTGCGCAACTCCGGTGGGGTGAAATTTGGCGACGGGTACTATGTTCTGGCAAGCCTTGTGGACACCTCCGGATACTCAAGCGCGACGGCGGCGAAATATCAGGCTTATTTCATTACCGAGATTCCGATCCGGTTGGGAGGAATGAAACTAGGCGCCGGGGCCTATGGGGTTGGCTTCGTCGCGGGCGACAAGTTCGTGGTGACCGACCTGGGTGCGCACGACGTGCTCACTGTCGACTCGGCCACCGACAACAACCTGAAACGCCCCATGCCTCTGCAGGTGCTCGCAGATGCGGGCGGAAAGTTCCGCCTTTATATCGGCCGCAAGTATGTGGTCTTGAGCCGGTAGGGCCAGTCGCGCATGGAGGCGAGTTTGGTGAAGCTGCTTTCATTGGCGCAGGCAACCGCCCTGACTTGGGGAACCGTGCGCCATCCGGCCATGGACCGTCTTCGGGCTCCAAAGCCATGACCGAAGCCGGAGCCAACGTCACGCTTGCATCGGCCGTGTGTCAGCTTGAACTGTTGCGGAACCGGCAACTTTCCGTCGCGGAGCTGGCCGAGGCGCATATCGCGCAGATCGAGCGGCTGAATCCGGCATTGAACGCATTCGCGGACTTCGATGCGGAGCGCGTGCGCGCAGAAGCGCGGCGGCTGGATGCCGCCGGGGAAGCGCGAGGACCGCTGCACGGGCTGCCTGTCACCGTCAAATCTTCGATCGCCACCGCCGGCTTTCGGTGCGAGATCGGCAGCCTGTTGCATCAAGGCGACGTGTCGCGCGAGGACGCGGTGGTGGTGTCGCGGTTGCGCGCAGCGGGGGCTCTGATTCTGGGCACGACCAACTGCCCGGAGTTCCTGATGGCCTATGAGACGGCAAACCTGCTGCATGGGCAAACGCGTAATCCATGGGACCTGGAACGTACGCCGGGCGGATCGAGCGGCGGCGAGTCGGCGGTTGTCGCCGCGGGAATGTCGGCGGCGGGGCTGGGCAGCGACAGCGGCGGCTCAGTGCGCGTGCCGGCGCACTTCACGGGCATCTGCTCGCTGAAGCCTACGCCTGGGCGTATTCCGGGCCAGGGCCACTTGCCGCCGTGCGTGGGGCCGTTTTCAATTCTCGGCGCCATCGGGCCAATGGCGCGCACGATCGAAGACGTGGCGCTGCTGTTTCGCACGCTGAGCGGGCAGGATCGGGACGATCCCGTCAGCCCTCCTGTGGCGTTGCGCGAACTCAGCCGCGGCGAGCTGTGCAGCCATCCGATTGGCTATTTTGAAGACGATGAGCTGGTCCCGGTGACGCCCGAGACGCGGGCGGCGGTGCAGGCCGCTGCGAAGGCGTTGCGCGATGCGGGATTTCGCGTGGAGCCGTTTCGGCCGGATACGCTGGAACTGCTGCGACAGCTTTGGTGGAAGTTTTTTGTGCAGTGCGGAGCCATGTTTTATGAGCCTGCCATCCGCGGCAAGCGGGAGCAATTGAGCCCCATCTTCAAAGAGTTTCTCGGCATTGCCGAATCGGCGCCGCCTCTGAGCGCACCGGAACTGCTGGACGCTTGGGCGGAGTTGGATCTACTCCGCGCCAAGACGCTTGCCGCCATGCGCGATCACCCTGTGCTGCTTTGCCCCGTGGCCAGTTTTCCCGCGTTTCGCCATGGGGAACGGACCTGGACTATCGAGGGCCGGGTGGTGAAATATCTCGATGCGGTGCGGCACACGCAGTGGTTTAACGCCTTGGCTGCGCCGGCAGCGGTGGTACCGGTGGGCAAATCGCCGGAAGGCTTGCCGATCGGCGTACAAATTGTCGCCAGACCTTTCGAGGATGAGACGGCGCTTGGCATTGCGGCCTTGGTGGACGCGGCGTTTGGTTACCGTCCGCCCGCGATAGCGAGTCCGTAAATTAGATCGGTTCCAGAGTTCCCGTGCACTTTGCAGTTTAGTGAAAGGCGCTATTTACCCCCACCCCAGCGAGCCCCGGAGAGGAAAAGGCCGGTCGACGTTTATGGGTTCCGCGTCAGCAGCTCTGGAACCGCTGTGACGCCTTTGCTTCCGCCTGCATGCCCGGGCGCGGCGGTTCGACGCCAAATGCGGCGGTTCTACGCCAAATTGTGATGC
>JASHTU010000072.1 GCA_030040395.1 Acidobacteriaceae bacterium | reverse complement strand
ATGACGCAACAGAGCCGGCGGTGATTCCTGAACCCGGATCGGAATCGGAACGGATTGCAAACCTGGAGAGTGAGCTCAACATTGCGCGCCAGCATTTACAAGCCACTATCGAGGAATATGAGACCACCCGCGAAGAGATGAAAGCGGCGAATGAGGAACTGCAGTCCTCCAATGAGGAACTGCGCTCCACGATGGAGGAACTGGAGACCTCCAAAGAGGAATTGCAGAGCATTAACGAGGAACTGCAGACCGTAAACCAGGAAAACCGCCATAAAGTGGACGAACTTTCGCAACTTTCGAGCGACCTGCAAAACCTTCTTGCCGCAACTGGAATCGCGACTCTGTTTCTCGATCGGGAGCTGCGGATACTGCGCTTTACACCACGAGTGGCTGAACTGTTCAACGTGCGAATAACCGACCGAGGCCGTCCAATATTTGACCTGACTCATCGGTTGGGATATGAACAGTTGCGCAGCGATGCCGAGGCAGTGCTGAGCCGGTTGACGCCGATTGAGCGCGAGATTCAGGATGACGCCGGCCACTGGTTTCTGACCCGAGTTCTACCCTACCGTAGTACGGAGGACCGCATTGAGGGCATCGTACTGACATTCATCGACATAACGACACAAAAGAAAGCCGAGGAGGCCATTCGTACTTCCGCCCGGGAACTGTTCCGCGAGGGCAACTGGCTGCGGATGATGCTGGACAGTCTCAGTGATGGAATCATCGCGACCGACAGCGAAGGCCGCATCCGTTATCTCAATCCTATGGCCGAGAAGTTGACCGAATGGCGTCAATCCGAAGCTGAAGGTAAGCCGATCGAGGAAGTTCATCATCTGCGCACGATCACTGGGCAGCCGGTGGAGCAATGGCAGATTCAAAAGGCGCTTGCAACTGGGGTCCCCGCCCCCAGGCAGCGCTTCATCTTGTATTCCCGGGGTGGGAAGTCGATCCCGATCGAAGACGTGGCAGCGCCAATTCTGGTCGGAGGGCAACTGGAAGGAGCCATCGCTATCGTAGCGGACATCACAGAGCGCGCCCGCGAGGAGCAACTCCAGAGCGATGAACGAGACCGGCTGGAAGAGGAAGTGCAGAAGACGACCAGCGAACTGGGTCAAACTCACGCCGAGCTGAGGGCGCTCTCCGCGCATTTGATCACTGCGCAGGAAGAGGAGCGCAGACGGCTGGCGCGGGAACTGCATGATGATTTCAGCCAAAGGTCAGCAGTTCTGAGCATGCGCGCCGATAAGGCGCTTGAACAGGTGCAACAGAACCCGCAGGAATGCGCAGACTTATTACAGGGCATTCGCGAGGACGCTACGCTGCTTAACCAAGGACTGCGCGAGACATCGCACCGGCTGCACCCCTCCGTGCTTGAAGATCTTGGTTTGGTAGCTGCACTTCGGAGCCTCATCACTGGCTTTCGAGGGACGGGCGACGGCGTGACCTTCCATTTGGCCGAAGACATGCCTGAAGTGAGTCTCGATACCGCCACCGCTTTGTACCGTATCGCACAGGAAGCGCTGAGAAATGCAACCAAGCACGCGCCGGGTGCTTCGATTCATGTGAACCTGGGAATCCAGGACGGCGCCCTACAGCTTACGATCCGCGATGACGGCCCCGGTTTCGATGTGGCGCAGGCAAGGCTCAACGGCGGTTTGGGGCTGCTCAGCATGCAGGAGCGAGCCCGGCTAGCGCACGGAACTTTTCTGCTCAATTCCAAACCCGGCGAGGGGACAGTTGTCGTGGTCCGAGTGCCCCTTTGAAACTCTCCGATCGAGGCATACGAGGATCGATTTGGCGATATGTTGCGTATGCGACGCAACTAAACCCAGAGGCGATCGACGCCATCACGGATCAGGGTGGGGCAATTACGGGGCACCGTAGAGCGCGAAGGCGCATGCGAATGGGATGAAATGGACCCGGTCATTTCTGCGCTGAGACATCCAATTGCACGGGCGACGCGGTGGCGCTGATCTGCGGGTCATAGTATTCGTAGACGCGCGATGCGAAGGTGTGTGCGCGCATGGGAAACTTGGCGCGCAGGCGGTAGCGCAAAGTTACGGTCTGGCTTGGCGCGAGGGAATTGAAGTAGAGAATGGCCTGCGTGGCGGTGAGAGAGAACTTTTCAAGACGTCCGCTCCCGGCCGCAGAGGACTGTTCCAGGAACGATTGCAGGTCTTCGCTGAGCAGATCGAAGCCCGGCGGTATGCCGAGATCGACCATGACCATGTTGGCGAACTTGGGCAGATTGTTGCGGACGGTTGCCGTGGCAGTGGCGATATCGTTCTCGGCCAGGTGCGTGCGATCGTAGGCGACGCTGATTGATAGCGGCTCGGCTGCGCGCTTATCGATCCAAGGGATGAAGGAGCGGGCGACGATTTGCCAGGCAAGACTGCCGGAGCCGGCAAAGTTGAGCTGAACCGAAGCGGGCGCTTGCGCTTCGATGTCTTTGAAGACGAACTGATGGAACAGGTCGTTGTTGTCGGCGGTCAGCTTGAGCGTGGCGGCCGATTTGCCGTTGAGGAGAATGTCGACCGTTCCGCGCACATCCGACGCGCTGGACTGTGTAGCGAGAAGCAGCGCGCGTAACGCCATAATGGTGGCCTGCGTTGTGCCCCAGGCGCCATCGGCGTCTCGTTTCGAAGCGATGAAGGTGAGCGCTTTGCGGACGGTATCGGAGGCTTGACCCCATTTGATCAGCGCCTGCGTGGCCAAGCCCGTGGTTTCAACGGCAGCACTTTCGCCGGTTGAGTAGACGCTGGTTTCCTGGGTCGTCCACGACACCTGATCGCCGTCTTCATTGCGCGCTTTGAGCAGGGCCTGCATGGCGCGACGAGTAAAATCGCGATCCTGGCTGTAGTCGACGGCGAAGTTGGCAATCACGGCGAGCGTATAGGCATCGGGCTCCGGGCCTGCGTAGGACTCGATGTACTGTTTGGCTTGATCGACTGCAGCGCCATGATAACCCGTGTTGGCGAGCGACCACGCAATATATGCGGTGATGCGGAGCAGGTTCGAATTGAAACGGTTGGTGGCGCCTTCGTTGATGAAATACGTGTCGGGGTTCCAGCTTCCGTTGGGTTGCTGCTGGGCGATGAGCCAATTGCGCGTGCGTTCAATGAGGCGCGGATCCACGTCGGAGACCTTGGCCATGTCGTTGAACTCCATCAGGCCGTAGCCAGTGAGGATTTTGTTGGCGGGCGGCCGGCCAAACCAGGAGAAGCCGCCACCGGGCACCTCGAATGTGAGCAGGCGCTGGTAGCCCGTGGAGATATAGCCTTCGGCCTTGGCGTGGATCTCGGGAGCGAGTTTGCCGGCCTGCTTCATGTAGTCGAGCGCGAGCACATTAGGATACGTGGCAGAGGAAGTTTGCTCGAAGCAGCCGAAAGGCATGCGCAGAATGCTGTCGATGCCTTCAATGACCTGGCTCAGCGGCCCGGGATAGAGGCGCACAAGAATGCTGCTGGCTCCCGGAATGGCTGAGGAGGAAAACCTGAGATCGCGCTGCGCGCTGGATTCGAGGCGGTCGTTGAAGACCTCGTCTTGCTCGCGCCCGTTGGGAATCACCTCGATTTCGCGGACAATAACGTCCTGGCGAGCGTCAGCGCCGGCGCCCTCCATGCGGGCCGTCACCGTGAGCTTGAACTTGCCGATTTGTTTTGCGACAAGCGTGAACTGCGTGCCGGCGACGCGGCCGGAATCGACGGTGACGGTTTTCGAGGCGGCGTCAACGTCCAACGTATACCAGCTAGAGGGTTGAAGATGAACACTGACGCGGCCGGAGTTGCCTGAGTAGTTGTAGACCGCAACGGGAATCGTAACGCGGTCGCCCTGCGTGAGCGTAACAGGCAAATCGAGATCCACAAAGAAACCCTGAAAGACCTTGATGGTCGCGTCACCGGAGCCGAGGGCGCCCGACGTTGTGGAGGCGAGCATGGCCATCCGCCATGTGGTAATGGAGTCCGCAATCGGGATGGTGATGGTGGCGTCGCCGTGCGCATCTGTGAGAATCTCAGGGTTGATGTAGAGCGCCTCGGGGAAATAAGAGCGAATGTGCGCTGCAGGCGCAGAGGCCGGTCCCGACGGCGCGGCCATGGGCCGAATGAGTCCGTTCTGCAGCACGTTGTCTCCCGCGGTCGTCTGCTTTCCAGTAGTGGCCTGGAGTTGCTCCATCTCGCCGCGCCCTACGCCGAGATTGGCGCCGGAAATAATCCCAGGCCTTGCGGCTATGGCGTCTGCTTCAGCGCCTCCTCCATCGAAACCGTTGACCTCGCGAATTGCGGGGGCCTGCTGCACGGTCACCGCCTCAGTGACCTCACCCACGGCGAGGGTCATGGAAAAAACGGCGCGATCGCGGGGACTGAGCGAAAAGTTGCGGGAGAGCGTGGAGAATCCAGGCGACGATGCGTCGATACGGTAGCGGCCCGCGGGCAGAGCAGAGAAGGTAAACCACCCGGCTCCGTCGCTGCGTGCTGTGCGCGCGCCACGATCAGTGAAGGAATGAAGAACCACGGTTGCGTCCGGGATGACAGCCCCGGTGGCGTCGCTGATGGCGCCGGTGACCTCCGCGCTCTGATTGAATGGGCCGCGATCGTGCTCGATGCGAAGATCGAGCGTCCCGCCCTGGCCAGGCTGACGAACTACGGCGCCGGAGTGCTCCTGAATGTAGACGGTCAGATCGTCGTCCGTGCCCAACCTTCGATCCGGGCCGGCGCTTACGATGCGGAAATAGCGGTTGCCGCCCCAGTTCCACCCGGTTGGCTCGATGCGCAGCGGCATATTCCACGCATCGCGCGGAGGCGCGCCGTCGGCCAGCTTCGCGAAGTCCGTAAGAATTTCGTTGCCGGTCGAGCGCCCGACCATTCGTTTGTTCAGCGCAGACGCGATTTGGCGCACCTCTTCCATGAGGGCTTCGCGGTACTGCTCCTGGTACTGCAAGAATGTTTCCTGCGAGAATTGGCGACCAAACTCGACATCGAGCTTGTGCGGCGAAACCATTTGAGTGGCGGCGAAGAGGGCGCGGGCATCGAGTTCCCCGGCGGCGCCACCCTCTGCGTGATCGGCGTCAACAACATTCGTCACGGAGAGCGAATGAATCTCGTAACGTGGCTTCATCAGTTCCTGCTCGAGATAGAAGAAGACCTTTGCGAATCCGGGCTGCTTTTCAGCGAGGGCGAAGACTGCCTCATCCACCACCTGCAAGCCGAGCGCGACTTCCGTTCCCTGCCCATTGGCGTTGGTGACGTGGAAATGGATGCACGCCTCGGAGCCAGGGAGATAGGCGGGTGAATCGGTGGAGGCCGCGATCTTCAGTTCGTCGGCGGGCTGCACAAAAACGAGGCGATGATCAGAGACGGGTTGCGCATCGCGCCCGAAGAGATAGGCGTCGATGTCGAGCGTGCCGGCCATTCCAGGCGTGGCGTCGACAATGAGGTTGGCCTGCCCATTGGCCAGGTCCACGTCGCGCGTGAGGATGGTCTGGCCGTCCTTGACGATGTCGATATAGACGGCGCCGCTCGAGCGCGTGGAAAGCACTTTGAGCGGAATCGAATCACCGGCCTTGACCACGGCGCGATCGGTGTGAAGAAGAATCTGGTCGGCGCCGGAGCGGGTTTGGATTGGAACGTCGCTGGAGACGTGGTTTCCGTGACCGTCATTGGCCTCGATGTGAAGCGAATCGATTCCCGGACCGGGACCGATGCGCAGAACCGCAACCCCGGATGCATCGGTCGTGAGCTGGCGGATTTCCGTGCGGCCATGTTTGCCGCGCACGTTTGGCACGCGAGCCATAAGGCTGGTGTGCGCCGGGCTGCCGTCAGGATAGGAGGTGAGAATGAAGACTTCATTGTCCACGCCGGGGACAAACGCGCCCCCTTCAGGGATGGCTGTGATGAGGAGCGGAGACGCGCTGATGGTGATGGGCTCGCCGCGTGTTTCAGCATGGGCCGCGGAATCGGTGACGCCGGCTTCAACGAGCGCGCGTGTCGCGTCTTGATTGAGAGAACGGCCTGCAAAGTACGAAGGCAGCTTAAGATCGAAGCGATAGTCGCCGCCGGCATCGGTTTTGCCGGATGACGTTGCGGCTTCGAAGACGGCAACGTCCATGGCGGAGATTTTGATTTTGATCTTGGCCCCATCGACGGGTTTGCCAAAGAAGTAGTTGGCGTGTACTGTGCCGGTGACGTGATCGCCCGGACGATAATCGCGCCGTGGTTTGTTGTTCTGCTTGTCGAAGTCGATTGCGACTTTGAATTTCGGCAGCACGTAGCGCTCGACTTCGAGAGTGAGTTCGGCAGTATCTGCGGACGCTTGCGGATCGCCCATTAGGGCGCGCAGATGATAGGCGCCCAGGTTGACTTCGTCGGCCAGGGTGAACTCCGCGGAGGCGATGCCGAATTTGTCGGTCTGCGTGGATTTGCGAAAGACCTTGTTGCCGTGAGAGTCCTCAATCTCGAACGTCAGCTTGCGGTCGGTCGCGGGACGATGACTGGCGCGGTCCAGAGCGAGCGCACGCACATGAATGGCCTGCCCCGGCTGATAGACAGGCTTCTCGGTGGTCAGAAGGATCGATGCGTCGTTCCTCAGCTCTACGGGCTGTGTAAGCTGGGCCGGCCCAATGCGCGTGTTAACGAGATAGCGCATCGGAAAGTTGCCCGTGAGACCTGCCGGGAACCGAAAGTCCGCTTCGACCGAGCCGCGATGGTCGAGATCGCCGGAAAAGAGAGTGCGCGCGGCTTGATTGGGAATAAGAAGCTCGATGCGCAGCGTTCCCGATTGCTCGGCGCCCGTGCTTGCGTCGGTGACGATGACACGGACGGCTGCGCGGCTGCCGGCGATGTACCCTGTTTGGCCGAGGACGCGAACCACAGGACGGCGCAGGATTTGCGAGATCGACTGTGTGTCGTCGATCGCAGACCCCAGGTTGCTGTCGTAGTCGAATCGGTAGTGGACGCGCTGCCAAACGAGGTCATCCTCGGCGATGAGGCGCTCAGGAGCGACCGTCACATCCCATGCGCCATCGCCGCTGCCAATCCGCACCCGGCGTTCTATGCGGCCCAGCGGTTGGCCCTGCGGATCGAGAATCTCCACGGTCAAACGACCCGCGCCTGTTCGAACTGAGTGGTATGGGATGGTCACATACAAGCCGTTATGCCTGTAGAGGGCGGTAAGTTGGGGGGATTCTGAATGGCAAACGCAACAAAGGCTCGCAAAGGCCAAGAGGGGGAGCGCGAAGGAGCGTAGGAGACGGAGAGAAAAGCGAAAACAGGTGACGAGCATGCACGATCTCCTCTTCGCTGCCAGCAGGACGCGCCGGCGGCGCCCGGTTCCGGGTCGCGATTGAGCGGATGAACCGTTCTGATCAGGAGAACGCTGCACTCGAGAAAACTTGCGCGGAAATTCCGAAGAATTTTTCGAGAAGGGCGATAAGAGACGAAGCTCAGAGCGATGAAATCGCTACTGTTGCTTCCAGGTCAGCCCGTCTGCACTGGCCCAGCGCGAGCCATCTTCGGTAGTGATTTCGAAAACGGGCGCCGGCGCGGCGATGGCGGACTGCGCGACGACCGCGGACGGCGCAGCGCCGGTTGCGGGCGCGGAGGCTGGTGTCGAAGGCAGGGTTTCGTTGGTCATCGCGCCGGCCGTCACGGTTACGGATTGAGATACTTCCCCGATGTGCAGCGTAAGATTCGTTATATTCTGCCGCGACGCCGCAATGGCCACGGCGGGGATGCGTTCTGTTTTGAATCCCGATGCGCGAGCCTCCAAGTTATATGTCCCGGGTTTCAGGCCGGTAACGGTGTAGCGGCCATCGCGGCCGGTGCGCACGGTGAGAGAAGCGTGATTGACGGCCCCGGTAAGGACCACCGAGGCGCCTGGGATGACGGCGCCAGTCAGATCTGTGACCGTTCCCGTAAGGCTCGCTGCCGATTCTTCGGCGATTGGCCCGAGGTCTGTCCCCGCACGAATCCATCCGCCAGGACCGGATCCAGGTCTCGCCGCAAATCCCGTGGCCGAAGAAATCAGGCTGACCTTGACGGCGCGGCTCTTCCACGGAACCAAGATGGCTTTCCAGTGAGCTCCCGAATCCTCGCTTAAAAAAACGGCGTGAGCATCATCGATGGCCAGCATCTGCCGCCCATGCACAGCCATGGAAAGCACGGGAAGACCGCTGGGCAAAGGACGGACGGGCGGCAACGCTTGGAGCGCGAGGTTACGAGAAGCCTCTTTTAACGTCAAAGCCGGACCCGGTGCGGCGGTTGCTGGTTGAACCTGCCCGCTCTCTGCGCTGCCGCCTAACCCATCCATCGCAGCCGCAGGCGGCGCGGGTGAATTGAGCTGCGCCTTGCCCATGGTGGAAGGCGGCTCTGGACCGCGGCCACCGGGCATGGTGAGCGGCTGCGTCGATTGGCCGCTGGCAGCAATGCTGGTGCTGCCAGCGACTACGCCGCCGATTGCGGGCTGCGTGCGAGCGGCTGGGGACGCCTCAGGGGGCGCCGACTGGAGCCGGTTTTGGGTCTCAGGATTACCCCGCACAGGTTGCGGCATGGGGCTCGTGCGATGTGGCTGGAGACGGTTCGGCGCGGGCGCGGAAGACGGCTTTTGTGGCTGCCGCGGCGGCGCAATCGGCGCAGGCGGCCGCGCAACCGCCATTTCCGCAGGCGCGCCGGGGCTGCTCCGCGTAGAGTTTGAGTGATAAACAAAGACGATGGCCAGAGCAAGCGCGGCAAGAGTTGCGGTAGCAGGCCAAACAAGATTCCAGCCGTGGAACCACGCCCTACGCGCCGGATTTTCCGCGGGCGCCGAATGCGGAGCGGCCGCGGGTTGCGAGAGCGCGACCACGGCGCGGCACTCCGCGCAGATGGCGAGATGAGCGAGCGTGGCCTCACGCTCGTGTGCAGGCAGGGCCTGCTCGACGAATGCGCTGAGCTGATCGGCATCGGGGTGCCGGCCGAATTGGAGACCGTCGCTCATCGTGGATCTTCCACCTGGGGTTGTGCCGCATCCTCTCTATGAGAGAACGCAGGAAGTTGTGAAGTTTGCAGCAGCGCGGACAGATTTATTTCCACATCCCGCGGATCGGCGCCAAGCGCTTCTTCCGCAGCCGCTTTGCTCAGGCCGCCTATAACCAGAGTGCGAAGCAGACGCTTGCGGGCCTCCTTGACAACGCGCTTCAGCCGGCGGCTAATGGTTGCCTCATGGACGCGCAGTGTGCGCGCGATTTCGAGCAGCGTTTGCCGGTCAAGATAATAGGCCGCGAGCAAAAAGCGATCTTCGGGGGCCAAAGCTCCAAGCGTTTGCGCAACCGCGGCCGCGAGAACGTTCAACTCGGCGATATGCGGAGCGGGCGCATCGGTTACAGGGCCATCGAAATCTTCAAGCGCAACCTCTCGGCGCGTGCGGCGAAGGTGATCGCGGTAACGCTGGACGAGCGTGGCGCGCAGCCAGCCGAGCAGAGAGCCGCGTCCCGAATAAGAGGCAAGGGGCGAGAGGCGCTCGCCTTGAACCTGGCGCAACCCGTAGAGCTCGGCGTAGAGAGAGCCGGCCAGTTCCGTACCCAGAGCGGCCGATCCCGCAATGGCTGTGCCGGCCTGATCGAGCGCGTCACGATAAAGGGCGACGAAGCGTTCCCACGCCGGCTGGTGGCCCCGTGCGCACGCGTGCGCGAGAGCGAGGTCTGCGAGGTGGATGGAGCGAAAGAACGCTGCCCGCTGGCTTTCATCAAGCTCCGCGCCTGGGGGTAAACCGTAATTGTGCTTTGTGCCGATGGTGGCGAGGATGGCGCCGAATTCCCCTGGCGCGAGGCCGCAGCTTTTGCCGCCTGCCGAGCGCCAAAGCTCCTCCAAAAGGCTGGGTGAAAGCGATGCGGACTGAAGCTCCGGATTGAGAGCGGCTGTTGATGGCTCTTGTCTGGCCTGGGGCAGAGTCAGATCGCCGGATTGGGATGCCGCCGTATCCACGCTACAGAGCATACTTCATCCCTATCCTGGCGTGCCCGAAAGATGCAATTCTCCCAAGCATCCCTGGCTCAATCCTTCTTAGCGCCGAAGGCGGCGAGGCGATCTTTCGCCGGGTTAGGCTTGTCAGACCCGATCCTGGATATTGGCTACCCCGGGTCGTCTTCGGCGGATTTTCTAATTGCGCATAGCGTATGGCATCCGCTATAGCAAAACCAGCTCGAAACGCTCATCATCAACGCTTCACCCTCGCCCGAAGGCCCCGCAATGCGCCGGATTCAAGCGTTAGCAGCAGAGGAAGGGTTGAAAACCTCGATCGCAGTCGCGCCCATCACTTGATCATAGACATCGGGATCGAGATC
>JASHTU010000071.1 GCA_030040395.1 Acidobacteriaceae bacterium | reverse complement strand
GCCGAGCACGGCTGGATCGACGTGCCCGCGGCCGACGGTTCGACAAAAAGAATCGGCATCACGCGCCTGCACATGGAAGAAGACGCGGGCAAGAGCCTGCACGAAGGCTTTGCTGACTCGGCCACGCGCACCTATCTCGACCTGAACCGTTGCGGCACGCCGCTCATCGAGATCGTGAGCGAGCCCGACATCCGCACCCCCGACGAAGCGTTCGAGTATCTCACCCGGCTAAAGGAGATTTTGCTCTACACCGGCGTCTCCGACTGCAACATGGAAGAAGGCTCGCTGCGTTGCGACGCCAATGTGAGCGTGCGGCTGAAAGGCGCGCAGCGCTTCGGGACCAAGGTCGAGGTGAAGAACGTCAACAGCTTCAAGTTCATCCGCGCCGCGCTCGAATACGAGATCGAGCGCCAGGTCGAGGTCATCGAGACCGGCGGCCGCGTGGCGCAGGAAACGCGCCTCTGGAACGCGAACGAAGGCCGCACCTACTCCATGCGCTCCAAAGAGCAGGCGCACGATTACCGCTATTTCCCCGAGCCCGATCTGCCGCCGCTGATCGTATCGACCGAGCTCTTGTCCGAGACCAGAAAAAAATTGCCTGAATTGCCGGAAACGCGGCGGAAACGCATGATTGCCGAGTACGAGCTGAGCGAGCAGGACGCGCGCACGCTGACCGCTTCGCGCGAATTCGCCGACCGCTTCGAAGCCGCGGCGAAAACAGCGCGCAATCCGCGGCGCGTGGCCAACGTACTGCTGAGCGAGGTGGGAGGGAGGCTGAAGGCGTTGGGGATGGAGCAGGAGCAGTCTCCGGTTTCGATGGCCGGCATTGTGCTCGCCGCCGATCTGCTCGACGCGGGCAAGATCAGCTCCAAACAAATGAAGCAACTCTTTGATATCTGCTTTGAAAAGGGCGAGGATTTCGGCCTGGTTTACGAACGCGAGAAGCCGCAGCAGATTACTGACGCCTCGGCCATCGAGAAACTTATTGACGAGGTAATCGACGCCAATCCCAAGCAGGTGGAACAGTACCGCGGGGGAAAGAAAACGGTGGCGGGCTTTTTCGTGGGCCAGGTGATGCGCGCCTCGAAAGGCCAAGCGAATCCGGCGCTACTGAATGAGCTGGTGGTGAAGAAGCTGGAAGGCGGAGAGTAAGAACCAGGGGAACGAGGAGGAACAAGGAAGCGAAAACCCCATGCTTTGGAGCGTTTTCGATGCAAATCTTGCCATCGTGACCTTTTGCAAGGTGGCGGTTCCTTAAGGAAACGCCACCTGCGCACAACTTTAGTCGTGCCGAAAGGCGGCCACGATGAATTCGGGACAGCTCCCGAGGAACGACTTGCTTTTCGACCCCGCCATTAGCCGCCCAAAATGAGCGCGGCTTCGGCCGCTGAGGTGCGGGTTTACTGGAATCTCGTCTCTTGCCATGGTCTGATAGACAAACGTCTCCGCGGCGGGGCCGGCGTCAAGGGTCAAGACGAACAGAAACAACTGCGCCCTCGATCCCGCCCGGCCACGCCCACCGTGGATTGGGCAACCAATCGCAGCTTCTATCTGAGTTTCGTAGCCCAATCGCGGCCCGTCAAACGCGCCATTCGTCGGGCCGCCACTCCTTGATCCGTTCTTTGATCTGCTTGCGGCTCAGATTTTGCTCGAGCGCCTGCTTGGCCAGTTCCACCACCTCGCCGTCTGCGGCAAAACGCAGTGCGATCAACTGGTCCTCGCTGAGCCGGTACAACTGCGCGGCCCACTCCGCCGGCGCCAGCGCCTGCAGCCGCAGCCTCTCCTCCAGGCGGATCACGCGGTCCTGCACCTTCAACGGATACAGGCGCAGCTTAAAGACGGGAATGAAGACCACGATCGAAAGCAGCACCATCCACGCCGTAAGAAAGTGTGGATGGCGGACCAGGTAGATGACGGCGACGACCAGGTTCGCGACCAGAACCGAGAACAGAACCGCGTGAAATTGTGGGTCGAACCGGACGTGATTCTTGAGATTCTGCGGGCTTGCCTTACTCATGCGTTGCCTTGATTTCTCTCAGGCCGGAATTGGCTCCCACGTAGGACTGCGTGTCCGCTGATCCGCCGGAAGCTGCGCCGGGGGCCTGTGCCCCTGCGTTGGCGAGATTCTCCTTTGCGGCCCCCGATTCTGTCAATGCGAATAAGTCGCCGGCTTCCACCACCTCCGGATGCCTGGGGACAAGATGGTAGCGGCCGCGCACGATGTAATCCACAAAAACGCCGCCGAAGACGTAAGGGTTGAGCAGCGTGAGCGGAACGGCGTAGGCGGTGGTGGCGAAAGATTCGGCGATGTCCTTGTTGGAGTGGCTGCGACTGCCATTGCCGGGAACCTGAGGAATCTCGAACACCGTCAGTTCGATTTCGGCGTGTTTGTGCGCGTAGCGCACCAATTTGTAGGTGATCTGTTTGGGCGTTGTCACCCCCGCATCGGGAAAGACGCTGCGATGGAAGGTGTGGGGAAAATAATTGTTCAGCACCACGCGGGCGAAATCCGCGCAATTCCGGAACAGCATGTGGAAGTGGGAGCGATTCGGAAGCGAATTCAATTCCGCGATGAGCGCGTCATCCTGTTTCGGGGTGGTCTGGAACCGGAAGGCGTAGATGCGCCGCTCGTAGGCCGCGCCAATCAGTTGCGTCCAGCCGTCCCGCACATAACTACCCCCGGAAAGATCCAGGCCCAGGCGGTCGAAATGGGCTTCCCGATAGTGGTTGCGCAGTTGGGTCACGAGTTGGTGACTCACGTGATCGGGAACTTGTGAAGCGTCCTCGACGGAATAAAGATACGGAATCAGCGGAATGGCGACCCAATCGTAGCCGTCCACGCCCTCATAGCGCGAGATCACAGAGCCAAGTTCGCCGGGCCTGCAGCGGCGCAGTTTGACGGGAGTCTCGGCGCAAACCCGAGCGAGATAAACGGCGTTATGACCCGTCGGATTGATGGCGCCGTAAAACCCATAAGGCTGCTCCATCAATATGGCCGCCTGCGCGTAGCAAGGCGCATGGCTGATCGCCACGAACGCCACGAGAGCAAATGCTGCTGTCCATGCCTTGTGCATCGAAAGCATCGTTTCCCCCGCCCGAAAGTCCTGCCTCCTCTTTTTAGTATGCAGAAAACCCTGTAAAGGTTAGATGAACGGCGAAAATCCTTCCCCAGGGATGGAATTCACACTCCGTTCAATGAAATTTCGGTGAAGCGCCTCACCATCGTTTTCGACACAAATCGCAGAAAAATGTTTCGCTCCGGCGCGATGGAAAAACGGAGGGGGGCAAACAATCTGCGAAGCTCCTCTGCCGGGCCAAAGCAAAACCAACCCGGCGACATGCTCCTCGCGGCGTGGCTCGCTCGCGCCTTCGGAGTCGACGGTGTCATCGCGTCGATACCCGGCTCACTGCATCGGCTCCGCCATTCTACCGGTCGGTGCAGGAATAGCAGGGGTCGATAGATGCCTGAATCAGCGGCGTGTCCGCGAGCCGCGCGCCACGCACCATCCAGCGGATGGCCGGCATATTGGCGTAAGTGGGCGTGCGCACATGCACGCGGCTGGGATTGCGCGAATTCTCTTTCCAGGAGACCGAGTACATCACTTCGCCGCGCGGCGCTTCCACGCGGCTGGTCGCCGTGCCGGAGGTAAAGACCAGCTTGGCTTCTCCGGCGTCGATTTCCCCAGGCGGCATTTTGCTGAGCGCCTGACGAAGGATGCGACAGCTTTCCATGATCTCGAGTGCGCGCACAAACAGGCGCGCGCGCACGTCCCCGGCCTGTTCAACCGGCGTCTCGAACTCCATCTCCGCGTAAGCGGCATAGGGCGCGGCCCGGCGCAGATCTTGCGCCACGCCCGACGCCCGCGCCGTCGGTCCGACCACGCCGCAGGAAACCGCCTTCTCGTGGGTCAGAATTCCGATGCCCGCGCAGCGCGACCGGGCAGTGGCGCTGGTGGTGAAGATGGGAATGATGGTGCGCATCATCTCGCGCTCCAGTTCGTCCACCATGGGGACCAATGCCTGCGGATCCTCAATGTCGCGGTTCACGCCCCCGATGCGGTTCATGGCGTAGTTCACGCGGTTGCCCGAGATCGCCTGCAGCACGTCCATCACTTTTTCGCGCAGCGCAAAGCAGGTCATGAACATGGTTTTGAAGCCCATGAGCTTGGATGCAATGCCGGCCCACAGCACGTGCGAGTGCAATCGCTCCAACTCGGCCATCGCCACGCGGATGTACTTGGCCCGCGGCGGCGGTTCGAGGCCGGTCAACTGCTCCATCGCCTGGCAGAGCGTCAGCGTGTGAATATTCGAGCAGATCCCGCAGACGCGCTCCATCAACGCGATCACCTGGATGTAATTGCGCGTCTCCGCGAGGCGCTCGATGCCGCGAAAGTTGAAGCCAATATGAAGCTTCGCGTCCTGGACCGTCTCCCCCTCGCAGATCATCTCCAGTTTGTAGGGTTCTTCGAGGCCGGGATGGTAAGGCCCCATGGGAATCTTGTAGCTCATCTCGCCATCTCCTCCCGCAGATTTACGCCCGGCTTTTCGCCCTCGCGCAGCAAAAGCGGCTCGTATTCCCGCCCCGTAAATTCAATCGCAAAACCTTCGTGAACCTCGCGCTCGATCCAGTCCGCGGCCTCGCAAATGTCGAAGATGCTCTCGATGGAGTTGCCGATAAGTTGGAACGGAAACCCGAGCAAACGGCCATCGAGATCCCAGTGATATTCCAGGCGAAAGCCTTCGTTGCCCGGCAACTGGTACGCGGTGATGGTGACAAAGCGCGCGCCCACGTCCTTCATCGCGCGGGCAGTTTCGCGCACCGTCACTTTGGCGCAATCCATCCAGTAAACGCCGCCTCGTTGGGTCCATGGCTCCGCTGTTTGAGGCTTCTCCGGCGTGCCGGCAGCATGAGTTTCCGCGCTGGCTCTCGACGGCTCGATTGCTGGCGGATTTACGGCGGACAGGTTCATTGCGCGCCTCCGGTGGCGGGATTCGGCGCCTTGACTGCGGCAGCCGCGGCAGCCGTTGCCTTCCGCGCTGGCGGCCGCCGAGCCACGGTGTACGACTTTTTCAACCCGCCCGCGGTCACATAAATCGGCGGACAGGCCTCCTGCTGGCTGAGCGCGTGTTCCATGCGGCCTTCCTTGAGCGCATGTTCCGCGCAGCCTTCCACGCAGCGCCCGCAAAAGGTGCACTGGCCGGGATTGTAGCTCCACGTGAATTCGCCTTTGCCCGCCTTGAATTCAATCGCCCGCGAGGTGCAGCGGAAGCGGCAGACAGCGCAACCGGTGCACAGCGCGGGATCGAACTCCACCAGCCCGCGGAAGCGCGTGGTGACCTTCGGTCGCGCCGGAAAGCGCAGAGTCTGGTAGCCGCGCCACAAATTCTTCGCCATCATGATGAGAATGTTCATGACCGGAACCTCATGAAGAGCGCGGACGAAATGGCCAAAACCGCGAAGATAAGCGTGCATTGCCAATAGAAGCGCACGGTAGTGTCGATGGCCAGGCGCGCCGTGGCGGCGGCCAGCGTTGACAACAGCAGCACCAGGACGAACGAGAGCACGATGAAGAGCGTGGCGGCCAGCCAACCGATGGCGACGTGCGGCGCGGCAAGCGTGGCCACGAGGCCCGCACCCGCCACCCACTCCAGCCCGTGCGATAACTCCCACATAGCCAGCTCCGGCCCTGCGTATTCGGTCATCGGCCCCGCGTAAATCTCCTGTTCGGCGTTGGGCAGTGAGAAGGGATTGATGTGCAGCTTGGCGGGCAGGCATACCAGAATCGCCGCTATTCCCAGCCAGCGCAACGGCGATGCCGGCAGCGCCGCCAGCATCTCCAGCCGGAAGGTGTGCTGCGAGGCCGCCACGGAGACGATGGCGAGCAGGAAGACGATATTGTAAGAAACGCTCAGCGCGGCCTCACGCGCCGAACCGATCTCGCCGAAGATCGAGCGCGAAGAAAATCCCGCGGCGATAATGCACATCGACGGCAATTCCAGAAGCGCCAGCAACAGGATCAGGTCGCCCTCAAAGCCGCCCGAAGAAGGCAGCACGGGCAGCAGGCCCACCGCGCCGGCCGCGCCGGAAACCGCGAGCAGCGGCCACGCCCGCATTAGCATTCCCCCAATCCCGCGCCGTGGCGGGGTGCTTTTGGCGAGAAGCTTGACAAAGTCGAAGAATGGCTGCATGAATGGTGGTCCGATGCGTTCCTGCATCAGCGCCACCGCCTTGCGTTCAACCCAAAGGAAGAACCAGGCCGCGGGCACGGCGAACAATAATCCGGGAAAGATGAGCAGGCGCGCGAGAGCGGTGATCAAATTCATGGTCGCGCCTCCTCGACAGTGGGAGGGAGTTCAGTCTCTGCGGGTTTCATCTCGCGCTCGGCCAGAATCTCCGCCGCCTTCGCCACTCCCTGAATAATTGCATCCGGCCGCGGCGGGCAGCCAGGCACGAAGACATCCACGGGAATGTGCTTGTCGAGCGGTCCGGCGAGGGTGCGGCTGTCGATAAATACGTTGGTTGTCGCGGGGCACGACCCGATGGCAACCACGGCTTTGGGATGACAGACCTGCCCGTAGACGGTCTTGATCGCGGCCACGGCGTTGCGCGTCACCGGGCCGGTCACGCACACAATGTCGGCGTGGCGCGGGCTGCCTTCCAGGCGCACGCCCAATTGTTCGGCGTCGTAGCGGGGCGAGAGCGCGGCCACCAACTCGATGTCGCAGCCGTTACAACTGCCGGAGTTCATGTGAAAGAGCCATGGGCTTCGGCGACGGCAGGTGCAGATCAATCGCTTCCAGAGGTTCATGGCCGCACCCCCATCAACAAGGCAAGCATATGGGGCCAAAGTCCGCCGGCAAGGAGCAGCGCGACCAATGCGACGATCGCAGCCTCCAGCGCGGCCGGCTCCTGTGCGCCCGTGGCGGGCGGAGACTCAGTCTCCCGCGGAGGGCCCCACCAGTTGTCGGTCAGCGCGAGCGTATAAGCGACGAGCGCCAGAATCGACGATAGGATGAAGATGATCAGCAACCACGAACTCATATCGAGCGCCGTCGCGTAAAGTCTCCAGCGCCCGATGAAGCCGAGCGTAGGCGGTACTCCGAGCATGGCGAGCATCCCGAAGAGAAATCCGAAGGCGCTCACCGGATAACGCGCGGCCAGAGCGAGCGGTTCGGCGTTTAATTCTCCCGCGGCCTCGGGACTGCTCAGGCATACGAAGAGCAACGCCTTGGCCAGGGCGTGCGTTGCCGCGGCGACCAAAGCGCCCTGCGCGCCCAGCACACGCGCCGACGCCAGACCCATCAGCAGGAAGCCGATGTCTTCCACCGTCGAGAGCACCAGCAGGCGCTTGAGGCTGCGCTGCGCGAGCATCAGCAACGCGGCGGTCAAGGAGGTCGCAGCGGCAATCCCCAGCCACATTCCGGCGGGTGCAAACGCCACCGGATTTGCCTGCGCAACTGCGTACAACTCGCCGAACGCGGCCATATCGATGACGGCGATGATGAGGCCGAGAACCAATGCAGGAATTTCATCGGCCAGCTTGAGCAACCAGAAGAAGAAGGGAATTGCGGCCAGCTTGACGCAAACGCTGGTGACCAGCAACGCCCGTGCCCAATCGGGCTGCCCACGCTCCATCAGCAATTCGCTCAAGGCCAGCGACGAAGCCGAGATCGTGACCACCGCGGCATAGGCGAGCGTTGCGGTGTGCGACTTGGCGCATCGCCACACCAACGGCAAGGTGAGCAGCGCGCCCAATTCGAGAAGTCCCAGGCGCAGCCACGGATCGGCCGTCGTCATCCCTCCAACTGCGGCAGCGCCGGCGAGGATCATCAGCGGCGCGAATCGCCGCCAAGGCGCCGCTGCCAGCGCCGCCAGAATGAGCACCGCCGCCGCCACCGCACAGGCGCCGGCCAAAAGCGCGGGAATCCGCAGGGTAGCGCCTGTCGCCGCCGCCGCGGCTCCCGGCATAAGCCAGCGCACCCCGGCCACGAGCGCCGCCGCTAGCGCCACAACCAACAACACGGCACGCTTTTCCATCCACTCAACGGCGCCCGCCAGCGCGCGCGCTGCCGTGTACATTCCGCTCCACAGCCCAAGATAGGCGCGATCCACATTGGACCAGCGGAAGAAACCGCGCCAGTGCTCAAGGAAAATCTCGGAGAAATCGCCGGCCGTGAGGCGGCCTTGATCGCCCAACGGCTCGCCGCCGGTGAAGACTCCGCCACCCGCTCCCGCCAGCGCCGCCCCACCGGTCGCGGGAACCGGGTTTGCAATATACGCGATGGCGTAAATCAAGCCGCCCAGAACCAACGAAACCAGCGCCAGCACCAGCCCGCCCCCGGTCGAGAAGCTTCCCGCATCGGCGGAAAGTCCGAACCATGTTACGTGGACGCCGGCGCCCATTCCCAGCGCACCCAAAATGGGATTGAGGAACACATTCACCGCCAACTGCGGCGCCACGCCCAGAACGATGCTGCCCGCGGCCAGCAACCCCATCCCCCACAGCATCGACGGCGGCGCTTCGTGCGCGTCTTCAGTCTGCTTCGTCGGTGGTCCCAGAAAAACCGCGCTGGTCGCCTTCGCGCCCAGGAAGACTGTGCCCAGGCTCGCCGCCCAAGCCACCATGGCCGGAACCGCCCATCCCGCCTGCAGCGCCGCGGCGTACAGCATCCATTTGCTGGCAAAGCCGCTCATCAGCGGAATGCCCATCATGCTGCCCACGCCCACCAGCCACGAGAGCGTGGTGTGCGGCATGCGCGTCGCCAGCCCGCCAAGCTGGTTCATATCCCGCGTGCCCGTGGCGTGCTGCACGCTTCCCGCGGTCAAGAACAATCCGCCCTTGAAGAATCCGTGATTCAGGCAATGCAGCAGCCCGGCCGTAATCGCCAGCGGCGTGCCGATGCCGAGACCCATCATCATGTAGCCGATCTGGCTCACCGTGGAGAAGGCCAGCATGCGCTTCAAATCGGTTTGCACCATGGCGTACATCACGCCCACGGCCATGGTCACCGTGCCCACCCACATCACTGACTCGCCCCATGCCGCCGGCCAGGCGCCGAAGCTGTGCATACGCGCGCACAGGTAAACGCCCGCTTTCACGTAGCACGCCGCATGCAGCAGGGCGCTCGCCGGGGTCGGCGCGGCCATGGCTTCCGGAATCCAGGTGTGCAGCGGAACTTGCACGCTCTTCGCCACCAGCGCCACCAGCATCAGCGCGAACACTCCCCCCGTCACGCTGTGCGCCACCGCGGGGTCGGTCCACAGCGCGCTCCCGGCGCGGTGATAAACCACCAGTATCGCCGCCAGCAACCCGTAGCCGGCGATGTGCGTCATCAGCAGCACCTTGCGCGCGCCGCGCACCGCCTCGCGGTTGGTGTACCAGAAGCCGACCAGGCTGAATGAGCACAGGCCCACCAACTCCCAGCAAAGATAGAAAATAATCAGGTTGGCGCTATAAACCAGGCCTATGAAGCCACCGATAAAAACCAGCATCGTAGCGTAGAAGCGCGTTGCCGCGCGGTCGTGCGCCATGTAGCCGATCGAGTAAAGCAACACCAGCCCGCCGATGGCCGCGCCCATAAATGCGAACAGCACGCTCAGCGCATCCACATGCAGCACCAGCGCCAGCGGTCCGTCCCAGGCCAATGGCTTCAGATCCAACGCCTGCCCGCCCCGGACCAGGGGCGTCAACCCAGCCACCGCCAGCACCGCGGGCAGACAAGTCAGAAAGGCGAGAATTCCCTTGATGCGGGCGGAGCAGAGTCGCGCCAACAGAAGTTGCAGCGCCGCGCCCAGCAACAGCACGCATGGAGCCATCAATGCTAGCGTCGATGCCCTCATGTCCTTTATGGTGAGCGTGTCTCCGAGGCCAACGATGTGATGTGTTGCACACCTCCAAAGCCGGCTTGAGCATAATATGGGGAATAATCCCACAATGCGGTATCACTCATCCCACTTTTTAGATGACCCTCCGCGCCCGCCTCCACCGCGATCCTCCCTGTCATCCCGCCGCAAAGAAAAAACCCACGCACATCGTTTATCCACATCGTTTATCGTGGACAGCATTGCCGCGTTTTCGCGAAAGGGAGCCGGTTCACTCGGCCCAAGGAGAATCTCGATGCGCCGAATCGCCCCGCAGCCCCCGCTTACAGCCGTATCCCTCGCGGTTTCGCTCTGCTTTGGCGGCTTGGCCTGCAGCGCGCAACCGCAGGCGGGCAACGCCGCGTTCTCCTTCCCAGCGGAGGCCTCGCGCCGGACTCCGGAACAACCTGCCCCTGCGCCGCTTTCGGCCAACTACCGCGCTGTCCAGCAGCGCTTCGCTCAGGGCTGGAACACCTGGGACACCAACAGTGTCACCACCCAGGTCTTGCTTCCCGAGGGGCTGGCCATTCACGTCGGCCTCAAGCACAACAGCACCGTGACCGGCGATTCATTTCTCCGCGACGTTCTCATCGGACGCCTGCAACCGGGCGCCGAGCAGGTGTCGCCCGGCCCGCACTCCTGGGACGGTAGCTACACCGATCTTCGTGTCTTCTGGGAGGGCCACAGTTGGCGCATCCAGAGCGCGCAGGATGCCGGTGACCTGGTTCTGCTGGCTACGCCGCTGCCGTCCAGGCCCGTCTCCGCACTACCGCCCACGCTGGTGGTCTCCGTCGATTTTCTCTGGAACCGACCCGGCACAACGGTCCGCCGCGCCGATTTCATTGAGACTCACGGCGCTTCCGGCGCCGTCCCCATCTATTGCACCTGCGCTCCGCCCTCCTCTCAGGCGCAAAGCTCGACGCAAAACAAGGACAACGCCGACGTTCCCGCTGCCGCGCCGTACTTCTCTGTGGATTTCACCGCCCCTGTGGGCATCGCCTCCGGTCGTCGCCGCACTCTGTCTGAGATTCAGGCCATCGTCGAGCGCCGCAGCCAGAGTTACGCGAACTCCGTCGCCTCCACCGGCCGTTCCGCGCCCATCCGCGACGCCATTGAAACCACCCTCGGCTGGGACACCATCTACGATCCCGATCAGGACCGCGTTATCTCCCCGGTCAGCCGCATTTGGAGCGTGAACTGGGGCGGCTACGTGCTCTTCGACTGGGATACCTTCTTCGCCGCCACCCTGGCCTCCATCGGCGGCCGCGACCTCGCCTACGCCAACGCCATGGAAATTCTCCGTGAGGAGACGCCGCAGGGCTTTGTTCCCAACTACGCCCGCCCCGGCGGCTGGAAGAGTTTCGACCGCTCCGAGCCGCCCGTCGGCGCCATCACCGTTCTCGGCCTTTACCGCCAGTTTCACGACCTCTGGTTTCTTGAGGACGCCTTCGAGCCGTTGCTGCGATGGAACCGCTGGTGGAACGAGCACCGCCACACGCAGGGCTACTTGGCTTGGGGCAGCGACGGCGACACCCATCCCGCCAATCTCGACGACCACTCCCGCGGAACCCGCCAGGGAGCCATCTACGAGTCCGGCCTCGACAACAGCCCCATGTACGACGATGCGGTCTACAACCCGCAATCGCATCTGCTTGAAGTTGCTGACGTGGGCCTCATGAGCCTCTACATCGCCGACTGCGACGCCCTTGCCGAAATCGCCGATGTGCTTGCCAAGCCCGGCGAGGCCAAAGAACTCCGTGCGCGCTCCGCCCGCTATCGCGCCAGTCTGACGACTCTGTGGAGCGAGCCTGACAGCGCCTTTCTCAACAAGGATCTGCATACCGGCCAGTTCAGCCGCCGGCTTTCGCCCACCAATTTCTATCCGCTGCTGGCGCACACGGCCACGCCCGCCCAGGCCCAGGCCATGATTCAGAAGCATCTGCTCAATCCCCGCGAGTTCTGGGGCCAGTGGGTCATCCCCTCCATCGCCCGCGACGATCCCGCCTTTCCCGATCAGAACTACTGGCGTGGCCGCATCTGGGGGCCCATGAACTATCTCGTCTATCTCGGCTTGCGCAACTACGCCGGCCCCGATGTGCGCCGCCAGTTCGCGGAAAAGTCCTACACCCTGTTCCTCGGGGAGTGGAAGCAAAACGGCCATGTGCACGAAAACTACAACGCCATCACCGGCAGCGGCGACGACGTGCGCTCCAGCGACCGCTTTTACCACTGGGGCGCCCTGCTCGGCTACGTCGAATACCTGGAAGAATCTGGGCCCGCGCCGCTGTCCCCTCCGGCGCCGTAAGCCGCCGGGCAGCGCACGGGAAAGCCGCGCCGTTTCACCCCGCCGCGCCGGGTGCATGACCTACAATGCTGCGGAGGGTGCCTCCGTCATGATTACTTGCTTGAAACCGCACTGCCGATTTTCCGTGATCCTGCTTGCCCTGCTGGGAGTTGCGTTCTCCGCCCCGCGCACTGCGGCGCAGCGCGGCGGCGAGTTTGCCAACGCCGAGGCGGCCCTGCCGCCCGAGGCCCGCGTCATTGTCGACCGCCTCGTGAGCCTGCGTGAGCTTGACGATGGCTTATGGAAAATGCACGCCGGCGACATGCCCCACGCTGAAGACGTCAACCTCGACGAGAGCGACTGGCAGCCCATCGCCAGGGGAGCCAAGGCTCCCAATGAGGCGGTTTGGTTTCGCCAAATCTATGAGGTGCCCGAGACTCTGGGCGGCTACGACCTCACCGGCTCACGCATCTGGTTCCAGTTCCACGCCGGCGCCAACGGCCCCATGCCCCAAATTCTCTACTTCAACGGCCGCCGTGTGGCCATGGGTGAGGACCTCGAGCCCATCGTCCTTTTCGATAAGGCTCGCCCCGGCGACAAAGTTGTCGTTGCCGTCAAGCTGCTGCACACCGTGGATGTGAAAACCTTCCGCGGCGCCACCTTGACCATCGACTTCCCTGAAACTCGTCCCAACCCCGTCGATCTCGGCGAGGAGTTCCTCTCCGCCGCCGAGCTCATTCCCTCGCTCGCCCCCGGCGACGCCGCTCCCATGACCACGCTTGAAAACGCCGCCCATGTCGTCGATATCGCTGCACTAGACGCCCACGATCAAGACAAATTCGACTCGAGCCTCAAAGCCGCGCAAGCCCAGCTCGAAGCCCTCCGCCCGCTGTTCCAGCAAGCCACGTTTCATCTCGACGGCAACTCTCACATCGACGCCGCATGGCTCTGGCCCTCGACCGAAACCGTGGACGTGGTCCACCGCACCTTCTCCACCGCGCTGCAACTGATGTACGAGTACCCCAACTACGTCTACACGCAATCCGCCGCGGCTTACAACCAGTGGATGGCCGATAAGTACCCCGACCTCAATGACCAGATCAAGCAGCGCATCAAGGAGGGCCGCTGGGAGATCGTCGGCGGCATGTGGGTCGAGCCCGACCTCAACATGCCCAGCGGCGAATCGCTAGTCCGCCAGTTGCTCGTCGGCAAGCGCTGGTACAAACAGGCCTACGGCGTAGACGTGCGCATCGGCTGGAACCCTGACTCCTTCGGCTACAACTGGCAGCTGCCCCAGATCTACAAGAAAAGCGGCGTCGATTACTTCGTCACCCAGAAGATGAGCTGGAACGACACCAACAAACTCCCCTTCAAGCTTTTCTGGTGGGAGTCGCCCGACGGCTCCAAGGTGCTCACCTATTTCCCCAATGGTTACGGCAACAACGACCTCAACCCCGTCCGCCTCGGCGAAGACCTGAAGAATGGCCGCCAGTTTTCTCCCGGCTTGCCTGAACTTCTCGATCTCTACGGCATCGGCGACCACGGCGGCGGCCCCACGCGCGCCATGCTCGACGAAGGTTCCCACTGGATGGACCCCGCACCGGCCGCCATCACCGCCGACGGCGGCCCACCAGTCACGCCCAACTATCAGTTCGGCACGGCGCAGTCCTTTTTCTCCACCGTCGAAAAAGAAATCGCGCCTGAGAGCCAGACCTGGAATTACCAATCCGTTCCCAATTACCAGCCTCCCGCTCCCATTGCCGGCAAGATCGCTATTCCCACCTGGGACAGCGAGCTCTATCTTGAATTTCATCGCGGCGTCTACACCACCCAGGCCAACCAGAAGCACAACATGCGCACCTCCGAAGAGGAAGTGCTCAACGCCGAGAAGTGGTCCTCGCTGGCCTGGCTCGATGGCCAAAAATATCCCGATGCGCAGCTCACCGTTGACTGGGAGAAAGTCCTCTTCAACCAGTTCCACGACCTCGCCGCCGGCTCCGGCATCGCCGTCATCTATCGCGACGCGCAAAAGGACTACGACTGGGTGCGCATGTCAACGAACGGGATCGACCAGAATGCGCTCGACACCGTTTCGAACCACATCAACACTGAAGCTGGCTCGAATGGCGCGAACGATCCGGCGATCATCGTCTTCAATCCCCTCGGGTGGGACCGGTCCGGCGACGTTACAGTGAGACTGCGCCAGCCTGCTTCCGACCAGGGTGCGTTATCTTTCACCGGCAGCAATGGGATTCGAGTCCAGGGCTCGGTTGCCTCTATCGATAAGGCGAGCGGAACCGAAGAGGTAGAGGTTCCGGTCAGCCATGTTCCAGCCTTGGGGTACGTTGTTCTTCACGAGGCGCGCGCGAAAGCTGAGCCGAAGGAGCCGCAACTTCCGGGAGGCCACCAGGCGAGTTTCGACATTGGAAACACCCACTTCAACGTCAGCGTAGACGGAACCACAGGCTGCATCACCAGTATTCGCGACCGCGCCAGCGGGTTTGATTGGATTCCCAACGGCGCATGCGCCAATGAGCTACAGGCGTTTCATGATCTGCCCAAGGAATACGACGCCTGGAACATCGACCCCGGAACGCTGGATGTGCCCCCCACTGTGATCAGCGAGGCGGATTCCGTTGATTGGGCGCAGGGAAGGAATGGCCGCGCCATCCGGATTGTGCGCCATTGGCAGAGCTCCACATTTGTCCAGACCATCAGCATTCCGGACAACTCCGACATCATCAACATCGACAACGACATCGACTGGCATGAGAGCCACGTCCTCCTCAAAGCCGCCTTCCCGCTCGCCGTCACCAACAACTTCGCCACCTACGAAATTCCTTACGGAACCATCGAGCGTCCCACCACCCGCAACAACAATTGGGAGAAAGCGCAGTTCGAAGTTCCGGCCCTCCGCTGGGCCGATCTATCCGGCCCCGGGCCTGACGGCAAAGTGTACGGTCTCAGCGTCCTCAACGCGGACAAGTACGGCTACGACGCCGTCGGCAACCTCCTTCGCCTTACCTTGCTGCGCTCGCCCAAATGGCCCGATCCGGATGCGGACATGGGCGAGCACCACTTCCGCTACGCGCTCTATCCCCACGCCGGTACATGGAAGGACGCCCTCACCGTTCGCCACGGCTATGATTACGACTACCCGCTTCAGGCCGTCGTCACCACTGCCCATGCCGGCTCCTTGCCCGCCGACCATTCCTTTGCTTCCGTATCGCCGGATAACGTCGTCCTCACCGCCGTCAAAAAGGCTGAAGACGCCAAAGGTCTCATCTTCCGGGTCTACGAGTGGGCAGGCAAGGACGCGACCGCCGAGTTCCACGTTCCGCCCGGAGCCACGGGAGCCACAGTGACGAACCTGATGGAAGAACCCCAGGGCAGCCCGCTCGCCATTGCCGGCGACGTCGTCAAAGTCCCCATCCACCCCTACGAAATCCTCACCATCCGCGTCGATTACCCCCAAGGAGGCCCTCAACTCTAGAGCCTGCCGCGGAAGCCCGGTTAGCGAAACCAGGTAAACGGTATTTCGAATCCTCACAAGCCGACGCGCCGCTGAGCGCCGGATCGGGGACATCGGCCCTCGTATAATCACCCCATGAGCGGCCAACCGCTGGTGGGCATTGTGATGGGCAGCAAGAGCGACTACGAAACGCTCTCCGCGGCGGTTGAAATACTTCGCATGCTCGAGATTCCCTACGAAGCGCGCATCGTCAGCGCCCATCGCACTCCGGATTGGCTTTTTCAATACGCTGAAACCGCCCGCGAGCGTGGCCTTCGCGCTATCATTGCCGGCGCCGGCGGAGCCGCCCATTTACCCGGAATGCTGGCCGCCAAAACCCTCGTTCCCGTGCTCGGCGTTCCCGTCCTCGCCACTCCACTGAACGGCCTCGACTCCCTGCTCTCGATCGTGCAGATGCCCAAAGGAGTTCCTGTAGGCACGCTGGCCATCGGCAAGCCCGGCGCCGCTAACGCTGCAATCCTGGCCGCCGAAATTCTCGCCGCCACGGACTCGGCTCTCTACGAGCGCCTTGCCGCCTGGCGCGCCGCGCGCACTCAAGAGGTTCTGGATCAGACCTTGGGCGAGGATCCGCCGAAGTGAATTCCGCGTCTTCCCCGAAAGCAGAAAGCGTTGTTCGTCCCGGCGGACTGCTCGCCATCCTCGGCGGCGGCCAGCTTGGCCGCATGACTGCAATGGCCGCGCGCACCATGGGTTACCGCGTTCGCGTCATGGATCCCGAACCCGCTTGTCCGGCCAGCTTTATCGCCGACCAGACCTTCGTCGGCCGCTGGGACGATGTAGACGCCGCGCGTCGCCTCGGCTCCGGAGCTGACGCCGTGACCTTGGAGATCGAGCAGATCGGCGTGGACGCCCTTCGCGAAGTGGCGCGGCTCGCCCCCCTGCGTCCAGGCGTCGAACCGGTGCGCATCATCCAGGACAAAACCCTCCAGAAACCCTGGCTTGCAGAGCACGGATTCCCCGTCGGCTCCTTCCGCGTAGTGCGCAGCGAAGCCGAACTGCCCGAGGCCGTGGCTGCGCTGGGCGGCGACGTCTTCGTGAAGACCGGCCGCGGCGGCTACGACGGGCGCGGGCAAGTACGAACCCAGCCGACCGACCGCACCAACCCTGGAGCTATTTGGCGCGAACTCGGCGAGCGCCCCGCCGTCGCCGAAAAGGCGCTCGATCTCGCGTGCGAAATCAGCGTGATGGCTGCGCGGAGTCCATCCGGCGAGGTGCGCGCCTTTCCCGCCGCGCGCAATCATCACGAGAGTCAGATCTTGGCCTGGAGCGCGCTGCCCGCCGGCGTTTCACCGGAGATTGAATTCCGCGCTGAAGCTCTCGCCGCCGATCTCGTCGCCAAGCTCGGCATCGTCGGCCTTCTTTGCGCCGAACTCTTTGTGACGCGCGCAGGCGAGCTCTTCGTCAACGAACTCGCGCCGCGACCGCACAACAGCTATCACCAGAGCGAACGCGGCTGCGTAACCAGCCAGTTCGAGCAACTGGTGCGCGCGGTCTGCAATCTGCCGCTGGGCGACGCGTCCCTCATTGCACCGTGCGCGATTGCAAACCTGCTTGGCGATCTGTGGCTCAACGGCGAACCGAATTTTCCTGCCGCCCTAGAAGTGCCCGGCGTACGTCTGCATTTATATGAGAAGCACACGCCGCGGGCAGGCCGCAAAATGGGGCACTTATCCGCCACCGGGGCGACGGCCGACGAGGCGCTCGAACGTGTCCTCGAAGCCAAACGACGGCTCTAACGCCGGGATGACTAGCCAGCGATCTCCGCCTTTTCCCACCGCTTGGGCCGCTTGTTCTGCTGCAGTATCTTCTTCCGCAGCCGCAGCGATTTCGGCGTCACTTCCACCAACTCATCGTCGGCGATGAACTCGATGGCCTGCTCGAGATTCAAAGTGGTGTGGGGCGCCAGGCGAATGGCTTCATCGGCCGTCGACGCGCGCATGTTGGTCATTTTCTTTTCGCGCACCACGTTCACGTCCAGATCGTTGTCGCGCGAGTGTTCACCCACGATCATGCCCTCGTACACTTCCACACCCGGCCCGGCAAACAGAATCCCGCGCTCTTGCAAGCCGTTCAAGGCATAGGTGGTAGTCAATCCCTGCCGGTCGGCGACGA
>JASHTU010000070.1 GCA_030040395.1 Acidobacteriaceae bacterium | reverse complement strand
TACAACCGCGACGAGGAAATGGCGGAGGCGGACAAGGCGAAATCGGAGATTATCGTCGCCAAGCAGCGCAACGGCCCCACCGGCACGGTCTATCTGCACTTCATTTCCCGCTATACGAGCTTCGATAATCCTGACGCGGGACACGGAGCGTAAAGGAACCCTGTTCGGCCTGATGCACGGGCCGCTGTGCGTCGCACGGCTTGCGGACCGTTCGGCAGCCGCCGCAGAGACGGCCGCACTCCTCGCCACGGTTGCCCTTCAAAGCTCATTCAATATCAGAATGACGCGCCCGGCGAGCAGTTCGCCTGGCGACTCGTCGGGGTCCAATTCGATCAGGTCTACCGGGAAGGCGATATTCAGCGGCCGCAGGACGAGACGATGGAAGAGAAAATCCACGTACCGCAGGCGCAGGTGCGCGCCGTGGCGCACCGCGTACAGGCTGGGCCGGTTGGGCCGGTAGGGGAGCAGCGAGTTGTAGTGCCGGTCAATCACCGCAATGGCTTCGGCTTGCACCAGCGGCTCCATCGCCATGGCCTCGGCCGAAGGGATGCGCACGGCCACAAACCGCTGCCAGGCGCGGCGCGGTTGCGAGGCCCGCGCCCGCACCGACTGCAGCGAGCCGGCGGGCAGATGAAGCAGAAACTGAACCGCCGAGGGCCGGATGAAGGGCTCAAAAAGCGCCACCGGATGAGAAACCACAGGGACCAGGTCGCTGTCCTCGTCCACGGGTGAAGGCGTTGCCGCACTAAGGGCGGGAAGCAGATCGGCCGCGGTCAGGTGCTGCGCCGCCAGAATGCGGTCCATCGCCTCCAGCGAGAGTTGGCGCCTGCCATGCAGAAAGTTGGAGAGATGCGCCTGCCCGAATCCGGTCTGGCGGGCAAGCAGAGAGACGCTCAGCGTCCCGCGCTCTATTCTGCGCAGCAGTTCCAGGCGGAGGCGATCGTGCATCTGGGTGAAATTCATCTGTGGATCATTCGCCACCAGCAATAGGAGCGTGTGCTCTCTGTTTTCCTCTGGAAAACTGCAACGGCTGATTGGTCTTCATTTTGAGCGCTAAGTCTTCGATTGAAAAGCGCTTGAACGGAAAATAGCCCGCGCGCGTTGACG
This sequence comes from Acidobacteriaceae bacterium, assembly GCA_030040395.1. Classification (GTDB taxonomy): domain Bacteria; phylum Acidobacteriota; class Terriglobia; order Terriglobales; family Acidobacteriaceae; genus Telmatobacter. Next base: position 7,330 of record JASHTU010000070.1, on the reverse strand, counting down.
TTTAAGAACCATATCCCTAGATTGGGTTTACTTAATCACGCATTGGCTTGTGGATTTCTAAGGGAACTGCTTCATGGGCCGAAGGCTGGAGCAGCCGCATTGCTGTTTCTAAGCGGCAGACTATGAAACATCGCCGGAGCCTTTTCGGCGCAACCAGAGATAATGTGTCCCGCCAAGCACGGCGCAAGGTCGCCCCTCCTTGGGATCGCGGCGGCTTGAGCGCGGGGCTCCGGGATACGACTTCTCTGGTTTCGCTATGGCTCGGGTTTTCCCTTTCTGTGGCGCCAATTCGCGCCTCGGGGCAGGCTGGCGGGATGACTTCCAGGATCTGCGCGCTGTAGTCATGACACGAGACAGAAGAACACAGGCGGCGACGAAAGGGACACGAGAAACCTGAGCCGCCCCATTTCGTTTCAATCACCCCGCGGAGAAACCGCAGCAAAACCCTCCGGGGGACAGAAAAACAAAAAATGGAGAATCCGTCATGGAAGTGCGCGTGCAATTGAAAGTTTGTGAAGGATGTGGTTGCCTTTGGTATCGGGCCCAGAGTTACGGGAACGTCTACTGTAGAGATTGCCAAACAAGGCTCGAAGAGTTTCCCTCGCCGCAAAGCCGCAAGCGCCGGGGACGCCCAAGCCGTAAGCTGCTCATCAATCGGCCGCTGGTCAGGGTCTGGGCGGTCGCCGAGGTTCCTGGAGGTGCGCAATGAGCGCAGCTCTGCAGTTGCCTATGTTGTGGAGTACGGGCGCAGCACAGGCCGCCTGGCAGATTGACGAGCGAGCGTGGGAGCGCGAACCGGCCGTGCGGCCTGAATCTGCGCCGCCCCTTGTGCCTTCGTCCGGGCCCTCGGCCGAGCCAGCCATCAGCATGGCCTTCTACAGGAAGCACACGGAGCGCGTATTGCAGCGTTATTTGTATGCTTCCATGCAGATGGGCAGGGCGCCGTCCATTCTCGGCGATCCGGTGGCTCGGGGATGGGCTTCGTGCCGCACCGCTCGCACCTTCGAGGACGCCGTGATCTTCGTGCTCGACATTGAAAGGTGTCTCAACCAGCTCGGCGCGTTCGATCGATTGCTCCTCAGCCGCATCGCGATCCAGGAGTACACGTATGAGGAAACCGCCGTAATGATGGACATGGCCGTTCGAACCATTTCCAAAAAATTTTCCATCGCGCTGGATCGGTTGACAGAAAAGCTGTTGGATATGGGCCTTCTCGTCCTACCGTATTAATAATCCTTCCCAAACACCTTCCACGAAGGGCGGCTGACTCGTCTCCCTTCGTGGAAGACCCTCCGCCGGCATCGATTGCCCGTCGCCTTCTTCCCCGCCCCTACCGCCGTCCCGCCCTCCGCGCTACCTTCCGCAGGCAGCGGGAAACAGTGCAGCGCTTTTCTGCTATGGTGGACGGGTTCCACGCCTGCCATGGCGGAACGGGTCAGAATTTCCTGTCAGGAGCCGCAACCGTGAATCTTGCGCCCAACTTCACCCTTCCCTGCGCGGCTTTGTTTGCGTTGCTGCTTCCACCGGCGCTGGCCGCGCAGCAATACACGCCGACGGCCGCGGCCCAGGCGCCCAATCGCGACACCAGCTACATCGACGCCCAGGGCGCGGCGCACGTGACCCGCGTGGTCCCGGTGCCCCAAACCCTCAGCCCGCAGGCGCGGCAATACCTTGCCCGGCCCATGCCCGACCAGGAACCACCGCAAACCCTGGCCGAGCGCCGCGCCTCCACCGACGCTTATACGGCAAACGCGCGCGTGGAGTGGAGCAAGATCTGCCCCAACCAGATCGTCGAAGCAAAGATGGCCGGTGTTCCGGTTCGCATTGTCACGCCCGATCCGCTACCCGAAGCCAAGCGCGACATGGTGCTGCTCAACCTCCACGGCGGCGGCTTCAATTCCGACTCCGGCTCCTACACGGAGTCCATTCCCATAGCCTCCTACACCGGAATCAAGGTTGTCGCCGTGCTCTACCGCCTGGCGCCTGAGCATCCCTTCCCGGCCGCCGTCGACGACTCCGTGGCCGTCTACCAGGAGTTGCTGAAGACCTATGCGCCGTCGCACATCGTCATCTATGGAACTTCGGCCGGCGCGATCCTCACCGCCGAAGTGGCCGTCAAGCTCAAGCAGTTGGGTTTGCCCATGCCGGCGGCCCTGGGCGTCTTCAGCGGCTTTGGCGACTTTGCGCGCACGGGCGACTCAGCCTCACTCTTTGCCCTTCGCGGCCTCTCGGGCCATCTCGATCCGCCGGGCGCCGAACCACACGATCCCGAGTATGTGGGCGGCGCCGATCCCCGGGACGCGGTGCTTTCGCCCATCTACGCGGACCTCCGCGGGCTGCCCCCGACGCTCTTTGTCACCAGCGAACGCGACGCGCTGCTCAGCGGCACGGCCAACCTCGAGCGGGCCTACCTGACCGCGGGCGTCGATGCTCACCTGATCGTCTTCGACGGGCTGCCGCACGCCTTCTGGTACAACCCCGCGCTGCCTGAGGCCATCGAGGCCAATCACTTCATGGCCGATTTCTTCTTGAAACACCTCGAGCATTGAGCTTGCAGCGAGTGACGCTTCTTTCCTATAGCGGCAGGAGGGCGACCGGAACCGGGGCAGCGGGAAAATCTGCCGGCAGCGGAGGCTTGGGATCCCAGTCCGGAATGCCCACGACGGGGAGATAGTTGTACTTACTGGTGGAGCTGTGCAAGCTGCACTCATAGGGCATTCTTCCCACAGAAGTCATGCGAAGACCGCCGACGGCGCTCCCTACCGCGCCCACCGGGCCGGTCCATAGCCGGTACTCCGACCCGTTCCCGTGGGGATGATTATTATGCGACTTCCTCTCCCAGTTCACGGGGATTGGCTTCCCATGCTTGATGCACTTGGCCAGTTCCTGCTTGTTCCCCGAGAGCGACGTCCAGTAAACCGCACTGGGCCGGGTTTTCTTCTCCTCGTTTGCGATATCGTTCAGTGCGTTATTGTTCCTCCCCCGCTCTTTGTCCTTCGCCTCAGTCTCGATTGCCGCGTTCAAGGCATTGATCCCCAAATTGAGGGGGCCGATGTCCAGCGGACCTCTTTGGGCCTGGATTGTGAGCCGGTCATACTCTTTCTTCCATTTTTGCACCTGCGTCGATTCCGCCTTTATCTTGAAGCCGTCTTCGCTTGTCATGTAGGTCAGGCGCTGGTTGACCTTATCCAGCGCGTCTTTCCAGCGCAGACGCATGCCCCTGGATTGCGCGGCCTGGCGCTTGAGCATGTCGAGCTGACTGAGTTTGCGCACATTCTGGGTGGCCGGGCCGGTGTTGACGAAGGTTCGGAGCTTCGTGAAACGCGACTGAAAGTCGTTCCGGGTGTCGGGATCGCTATTGAGCAGGTCTGAGATTTCCTGGCAGGCCGGCAGACAGTCCTCCACACCCTTCAGGTAATCCACGGCCGACTGTTGCAAGGTGAAAATCTTGTCGTAGTCGTGCTTGCTTTTAAGCGGCGTCTTTTTCAGCTCGTCATCGATCTGCTTGTCGATCTTGGCGAGTTCCGGGAGGGTCAGCCATTCGGGCTTTGCGCCGAGGCTCGCTTTTCTCAAAGAAATATTGGTCGAGTCCGCCTCGTATTGGTCATGTTTGACGAGTTGTTCCTTGAGGTGTTTCTCGACCGCGTCCACTTCTTTTCGCAACTCGGCTACGCGCAGATCTTCAGCTTTCTTCCATGCATCTTCGCGAACGGAAAGGGGCGTCGAGATACCGGCGAGGACCGGTTTTTTGTGCGCGTTCGGCCCCTGAAACTTACCTTGCATCTCGCGCTGCAAATCGATCGGCATCTTACGATTGGCCGGTTCCAGGGTAAGCATGAGCACCTCAGGCGGCGCGGTCAGCAGCTTGGGCTCGTTCATCTTGTCGACGATTCGCAAAGCCATTGCGATGCTCTCAGGAGAGATTCCGACCGTTGCGACGCGGGCTCGCAAGGCCTTTCTGTCGTTTTTTGCGTTCAGTTTAGCGCCACAAGAGAGACACCAGAAAGCATCCCGTTGAATCGAATTCCGGAAGCACAGCGGGCAAAGAGGCATTGGTCGATCTCCATTTGGGGCGTTGTTTTGCCTTGGGAAGCTGTTTTAGGTACGGGGAACAGGGGAAGAGGAAAACAGGGAACGAGTACTCCGGAAGAGGCGCGTTCCCGCCTTCTTAAGGACGCAAGTCACGCGCCCATTATCGGTTATCGGGCGGAAACCCACAAGATCAGCGAAGAATCCAACGCAGGCAGGCGCAACCTGCCGTAAGGTTACGGCGGCGATCGTTCTGCTCCCACGGCTTCGCTATAATACCGGCTTACGGCGAAACCAGAGATACTGTGTCACGCCGGACTCTGTGTTGGGTCGCCGCTCCTTTGGGGTCGCGTCGACTTGATCGCGCGACTTCGAGGCGCGCTTTCTCTGGTTCCGCTTGGGCGAAGCGAACTCCATGTTGATCCGCTCCAGAGCGCCGTTGCGGCTTGGGCTGGCCGGAGGCGGCACGGACGTCTCTCCCTACTGCGATGAGTTCGGGGGCGCCATCCTGAACGCGACCATCGATTATTACGCCTACGCCGGCCTCGAGCCGCTGGACACGGGAAAAGTCGAGTTCGTTTCCGCCGACTTGCGCCAGGCGGCGCAGTATCCCGCCGCGCCGGAACTGGCCGGGGATGGCCAACTCGATCTCTTCAAAGCTGTTTACAACCATGTGGTCCGGCGCTATAACGGAGGCAAGCCCCTCAGCCTGCGCATGAGCACGCGCGTGGACGTGCCGGCGGGCTCGGGCCTGGGTTCCTCGTCCACGCTGGTGGTGGCCATGCTGGCTGCCTATGTCGAGTGGCTGAATCTGCCCCTCGGCGACTACGAGCTGGCCCACACCGCGTTCGTGATCGAGCGCGAAGAAGCCGGATTTGAAGGCGGCAAACAGGACCCCTACGCCGCAGCCTTTGGGGGCTTCAATTTCATGGAATTCGGGCGCAACGGCCGCGTGCTGGTGAATCCGCTGCGCATCAAGGACTGGGTCATTTCGGAGCTGGAGGCCTCGCTGCTTTTGTATTTCACGGGAAACTCGCGCGCTTCAGCGGAGATCATTGAGGAGCAGTCGCGCAACGTCCGCGACCGCAACCAGGTGGCGCTCGCGGCCATGCACTCCATCAAGGAAGAGGCCTTCCGCGTGAAGGAGTGCTTGCTGCGCGGTGATTTTCACCAGCTCCACCAGGTGCTCCGCGGCAGTTGGGAGTCAAAGAAGCGCATGGCCAGCCGCATCGTCAACGAGCAGATTGAGCGGTTGTACGCCTGCGCCCTCGGGGCGGGAGCCTATTGCGCGAAAATTTCCGGAGCGGGCGGAGGTGGATTTATGATGTTGCTCGCTGATCCGATCGAAAAGGACAAGGTTGCCGAGGCTCTGCGCGCCAGCCACGAAGGCGGCAGAGCGTATGGATGTCACTTCACCGCAGGAGGGGTGCAGGCATGGAGAGTTCCGTAGAAATTGTGCGGGAACAGCTGGCCGACGGGCTGTCGGTTTTGGAGCAAGTCGGGCGCGATGCGACGTTGCACGCCACGCTGGCCGACGCCGCGGCGGCCACCGCGGCAGCCTTGAAAGCCGGCCGCAAGCTGATGGTCGCGGGCAACGGCGGCAGCGCGGCCGACGCCCAGCACCTGGTGGCCGAGTTTGTCAGCCGCCTGGTCGAAGACCGGCCCGCCATGCGCGCCGTCGCCCTCACCACAGACACCTCGATCCTGACCGCGATCGGCAACGATTACGGTTACGAGCGCGTCTTTGTCCGCCAGATCGAGGCCCTGGGACTGCCCGGCGACGTCTTCGTGGGCATCTCCACTTCGGGCCGATCGCCCAACGTGCTCCGCGCCCTCGAATTGTGCCGGGAGCGGGGCATTGTCACCATCGGCCTTACCGGCAAAACCGGCGGCGCCATGCCCCCGCTCTGCGACTATTGCATCCGCATTCCTTCCAACGTCACCATGCACATCCAGGAGGCGCATCTGGCCCTCGAGCACATCTTTTGCTTGCTGGTCGAGCGCGGCTATTTCGGCCACGAACACGCTTCGCCCGTCGAGGCGCCGGCCGTGGTCGAGAGCTAGCCGGAATGGAGGCGATTGTTCTCGCCGGAGGGCTGGGAACGCGGCTGGTGGCGCGGCTCAGCGGCGTTCCCAAACCCATGGCGCCTGTGGCCGGCCGGCCATTTCTTGAGATTCTTCTCCACCAGCTCGCCGGCGCGGGTTGCGGCCGGGTCTTGCTTTCCGTGGGCCATCTCGGCGCCGTCATTCAGGATCATTTTGGCGCTTCTTTTCGCGGCATGCGGGTGGATTACGCAGTCGAGGAGGACCCGCTCGGCACCGGAGGCGCCATCCGTCTCGCCCTGGCGCAAACCAGGGAAGACTGCGCCCTGGTGTTGAATGGCGACACCTTTCTCGACGCGGATTACGCCGCCATGATGCGCTTCCATGCCGGCGCGGGCGCGGCCTTGACCATCGCCGTGGCGCGCCAGGCGAATATCGCCCGCTATGGCGGAGTGGTCGTCAGCGCCGGTCGGGTCGTGAGCTTCGCGGAAAAAGGCCGCGCCGGGCCCGGCTGGATCAACGCCGGCGCCTATGTTCTCAACAGAAACCTCGCCTGGCCGCCGGATTTGCCGGAAAAATTCTCCTTCGAGAGGGATTTTCTGGCCCCCGAAATCGGCCGCATCCTTCCCGCCGCCTACGAAGTGGAGGGGTTCTTTCTCGACATCGGCGTGCCCGAGGACCTGGACCGCGCGCAAACCGAACTGGCTGAGTACTGAGGCCAAAGGCACCAACCCCGCTGTCGCGGCGCATCCTATCGCACTTCTCCTTCTGCGGTGCATCGAAGCCGGGAAGCCGGGGGTCGATTCCCGCAAAGAATCGTCATCTTGCGTCGAAATTGCACGGGATACGTGTGATGGAGAAGTGCTCTATTGGAAGACCGCCAATTGCTCGAAAAGCTCATCGCGCAGGCAGTGCAGATCCGCCAGGCGCTCCAGGCCCTGTGACCGGCCCTCGCCATGCTGCGCGGCGAGAATCTCCGCAGCCAGTGAATGAAGCTGCCCATGGAGGATCTGGATGGCGTGAAAAGCGGGAAAATGGTTGCGGCCGGCCTTCATTTCGGCTTCGAGCCAGCCGCTGAACCGGCAGTCGCGCGGATCCAGGGAGGGCGGACTCTGCCGCTTGCCCTGCAGGTAGGCTTCAAACGCCGCCAGCCAGGCGCGATGCTCAACGCAAGCGAAAAGCAGGGAGCGGTTGCGCGGATTCACCGGAGGCGCCGCGGCCCAGCGGGGATCGGAGCGCCATATGGCCGCCCAGCCGG
>JASHTU010000069.1 GCA_030040395.1 Acidobacteriaceae bacterium | reverse complement strand
TTCCTTGCATTGCCATATGGTCAGCGCGGCGCTGTCGGCGGGCAAACATGTTGCATGCGAAAAGCCCTTGGCCGGCACTGTTGCTGAGGCCGCGACAATGGTAGAGTTTGCCGCGCAAATGGAGCTGGCAAACTGCGTTCTTTATAACATTCGCTTCTATCCGCAGGTGCAGAACATGCTGCGGATGCGTGAGGCGGGCGAGTTCGGCGCGATTCAAATTGTTCAAGGAACCTATTCGCAGGACTGGCTGCTCTATGACACCGACTGGAATTGGCGAATCGAGTCTGGCCCTTCCCGCGTATTTGCGGACATTGGAACCCATTGGTGCGACCTGGCGGAATACGTCAGCGGGTTGCGGATAACATCGCTGTGCGCGGAGCTCGAAACGTTTCACAAAACTCGCAAGAAACCCAAACACTCTGTTGAAACCTTCGCCGGAAAGACTTTACAGGGGGAAGATTACAGCGAGGTCTCAGTCAACACAGAAGATTTTTGCTCGGTGATGTTTCGCATGGGAGAGGACGCCAGAGGAGCGATGACGGCGAGCCAGGTATCAGCGGGGCGAAAGAACTATCTTTCAATCGAGGTTTATGGGACGAAGGCGTCGGCGGCATGGACAGCCGAACGGCCGGATGAGCTATGGATCGGTAATCGGAATTGCGCAAATGAGGTGCTGATTAAGGACCCATCGCTGATGAGGGAGCAAGCCCGGCGATATGCGGAGTTGCCCGGAGGGCACAGCGAGGGATACGACGATACATTCAAGCAGATTTTTCGCAGCTTCTACCGGACCGTGGCGGATCGTGGAGCGGCGGTCGAATATCCGACATTCGCGGATGGAATAAGGCAACTGCGTATTCAAGATGCGGTGCTTGAAAGCGCTGCAATGAGGGCTTGGGCAGATGTCAGCGGTTGAGCGAAAGTAAACTCGCGTGTTTTTCGCCGGTTGGAGGGGTTTTTGCAGGAGCGATGGAGGAGGGTGTGTTTGCCGATGAACCCAAGGGGGACGTAGTGGACGACGGGAGCGGGTCTGCCGCGGAGGATGGGGAGGGCGAAGTTGAGCAAGTCGGGTTCGTAGCCTTCGGGCGGGGTGCGGGGCGGGGTTTCATGCGGGGGCGGCAGAGTTCACATCGGAACTGCGCATCAAAAAATTCCTTGACAGCGGTCGTTGCGCGCGGCTAAAGCTAAACAACTAGCAGCAGGGACACACTGGGTCGGCAGTTCAATCTGGAACTATGCGACAACAGCGAAGGGGACAGGAGTCTTCGGACTTAGAGGCGCAGCGGTGCGTCCAGGTTGCGCAAGTCAAACCCGGGAAGCAGGCGCGACTCCATCGATGGTTTGAAACCGCACATGCAAAAGGCGCAGTGATTGAGGAAAGGAGGCCGTCATTGGCTCACGCATATGCAATAAAGAAGAGGATGCGGTTTGGTTGGCTGCCAGTTATAGGCATGTTAGGTATGGCGGCAACGCTCAGCTGGGCGCAGGCCGGAGGAGGGTCGCTGGCGGGAACGGTCACCGATCCGCGCGGAGCGGTGCTTCCCAATGCGTCCGTCACGTTGACCAACGTGGAATCCAAGACCAGTTACTCGTCGGTCACCAACAGCGACGGGCGCTATATCTTCCCCCAGGTGGCCGTCGGCGCCTACTCGCTCAGGATCTCGGATTCCGGCTTCCGCGACGAAGTGCAATCGGGGATCGTCATCTCGGTGGGGACCACGACCACGGCCAACGCCACCCTGCAGGTGGGAGCAGCGACCCAGGAGGTGACGGTCAACGCCAACACCCAGCAGTTGCAGACGGAAAGCTCGGATGTGTCCACCATCGTTTCGCCCACCATGATCCAGCAGCTGCCGTTGAACTTCAGCGGGATCGTGCGCAGCCCCTTGCAGTTCATCGAGCTGTCGCCGGGCTTCGAGGGCGACTCGTCGGGCAATCCGCAGTCGCAGTCCAGCTTCAAGCTGAACGGCGGGGGGACGGGCAGCGCGGACGTGCTGCTGGATGGGGCCTCGATCTCGCTGGCCTCGCCCAATTACCAGTGGAACTTCGGCGTCAGCGTGGAGGCGATCACCGAATTCAACGTGCAGACCAGCACCTTCGCGGCGCAATTCGGGCGCACCGGGGGCGGGTTTGTGAACGTGGCCACGCGGGGCGGGAGCGATCAGTTCCATGGCGGCGTCTACGACCTGTTGAAGAACGCGGTGTTTGACGCCAACACCTGGCAGGCCAACCATCTCGGCAACTCCCGCGCGGTGGACACGCAGAACGACTTTGGCGGTTTCGGCGGCGGTCCGGTGTTTATTCCCAAGCTCTACGACGGGCGCGGCAAGACCTTCTGGTTTTTCAACTACGAAGGTTTCCGCTTCGTCTCCATCGCCCACAACACCACCTCGGTGCCCACCAACGCCATGTGGCAGAACGGGGATTTCTCGGCGGTGCTGCCCAACCAGAACGTGGCCGGCACCCCCTATGCGGGACGGCAGATTTACGACTACACCACCTGTTCGGGGGCTAATCTGGGCAGTCCCTGCCAGCCATTTCTCAACAACCAGATTCCGCTCTCGCGGCTGGACCCGATGGCCAAGAACTTCATTCCTCTTCTTCCTGTGGCCACCAATCAGAATCAGCCTTACGATAACCTGAACTACACGCTGTCGGCGCCGGTGAACAACGACCTCTATTCGGTGCGCATCGATCAGAACCTGGGGCAGAACAACAAGCTCTATGGCAGTTACTCCCAGGCCGACATGCCGGTGGCCGATATTTATTCTTACGGCAAGCTGTTCACCAACGACTTTGGCAGCACCACCACGCACTATGCGCGGCTGGTGGAAGACTGGACCATCAATCAGCACCTGGTCAATCACCTGAACTTCGGCTACACGCGCCGCTTCCGCATCGAGGAGGGGCCGGACGGGGTGGGGCAGTGGGAGAGCAAGCTCGACTTTCATGGGGACTTTGAAGACATCCTGATCCCCAACATGGGCACGCAATACGGAGTGGGCAGCATCCCGGTTCCTCCCGGCGACCTCGGCCGCTTTACCGACAACAGTTATGAGTTCGACGAAGCCCTGACCTGGATCAAGGGCAATCACACCTTGCAATTCGGGATGGGGCACCGGCGGCAGGGATTCAGCGCCTACTACTACAGCAACGCCGCGGCCGACTTCAGCTTCACCAATGTGCTGACCTCGGCGGGCAACAACCCCACCACCGGCCAGCCTATCGACCCCAACTCCGGTTTGGGCGCGGTTTCGCTGTTTCTGGGCGCGGCCAGCACGGGGACCATCGGCGGACCGTCCCTGGCCAGCATGCGCGCCCGCTACTGGGACTTCTACGGGCAGGACGACTGGAAGCTCAGTCCCAAGCTGACCATGAACGCCGGCCTGCGCTACGAAATTCCCGACCCGGTCCAGGAGGCGCAGTGCCGCTCCTCGCAGGTCAATTTCACCCTGCCCAACCCGGGGGCCGACAATCTGCCCGGGGCCATGGAATTTCAGGGCTCGGGCACGGGCCGCGATGGCCGCTGCAGCCCCATGAACCACTACTGGGGCTCGTGGGGACCGCGGCTGGGCATGATCTACCAGGTGGATAACAAGACCGTGGTGCGCGCCGCTTACGGCATTTACTACACCCCGCTCAAAGTGTCGAACTTCGCCAACACGGATAGCGCCGGGTTCTTCGCGCCCGGGTATAAGTGGCCGGCGCAAACCAACCAGCAGACCCCGGCCGTCATTCCCAGCCAGGTGGCGAGTTATCCCGGCGTGCCCCCGCCCGTCATCACTCCCACCGCCCTCAACGGGCTGAACGGAGGCGGCGGCGCGGCCACCGGCGGCCCGGTCATGCTGCCCAGCCGCCAGGCCCGCCCGGGCATGGTGCAGAACTGGACCCTGGATATTCAGCGGCAGTTGCCCGGCCAGTGGCTCATCGACCTGGCCTACGTGGGCAATCACGGCGGCCACCTGCAGGCTTTGCTCAAGGATCCCAACGTGCTGCAGGACTCCGCAACATCCTACGGTCCCTGCCTGGCGGTGCTGGTCACCCAGCAGTCCACCAACCCGGCCTGCGCCGGCCAACCGGCTGTGCCCATACCCTACTCGAACTTCCTGAGCGACTTTGGCGGCGAGGCCACGGTGGCTCAGGCGATGCGGCCCTTCCCGCAGTACCAGACCGAAGACCTGGACACTTCCATGAGCCCCAACCCCTGGGGCAACTACACCTACGACGCCTTGCAAATCCGGCTCACCAAGCGCTACGGGGCCGGCTTGACGGTGCTGGCCAACTATACTTGGTCGAAGAACCTCACCGACGCCGATTCCGATTACGCTCCCCAGGAGGCCTGGAACGGAGGCTCGCCGGCCGGACTCTACGACCCCGACAATCCCAAGGACGAAAAGTCCTATAGCGAATTCGACCAGCCGCAGATCGCCAAGATCGCCTACACCTACGACCTGCCTTTCGGACAGCACCGCAAATACCTGGCCAACGACAACAAGGCTCTGGACCTGATCGTGGGCGGATGGACGATAGGCGGAATCGACAGCTATTCGACCGGCTTCCCCCTCTTCGTAACCGAGACCGGCTGGACCCCGGGCACCTTCGCCGGCGCCGCCACCGGCGCCCAGGCGCGGCCCAATGTCGCTCCCGGCGTCGCTTTGAAGAGCTACAACGGCCATGGCGGCGGCTATGTCTTCGGGCAAAGCCGGATCATCAATCCCGGCGCCTTTACCCAGGCCCCCAACTACACCTTTGGCAACGCTCCGCGATTATTGGGCGGGGCGCGCAACTTCGCCCACGAGGACGAGGATCTGCAATTCGGCAAGGCCTTTCCCCTCGTCACCGAGCGCGTCTTGCTCCACTTCCGCTTCGACGCCTTCAACATCTTCAACCGGCACTCTTACGGCTGTCTCGACGACACGGTCGGCGATCCCGCCTTCGGAGAATTCACCTGCGGCACAGGACCCAACGCGGAAACCAACAACAACATCTCCACCGCCGTGCCCGCCAGCCGCACCATGCAGGCTAACTTCCGCATCACCTTTTAGCCTGCCCGACCCACCTGCCCGCGGGCGTCATGACGGCGCTGCTCCGCTCCCCACCATGACGCCCCCGGCCCTCGCATTACCCGAAACACCCAAATCATACCAGACCATCTACCAGTCGACAGAAGATCGATGCAGAGGCAGATGAATGTCTATACCTCGAAGAACAGAGACGATGCGGGTTTAGCAGTTACAAAATAACAGATCCGGATTCGCAGCGAATAAAATAGTATTATGGGAAATACTCGTGGACAGCTTAAGATTGCACCTGTGTTCGGTGTGTCAAATCAGGAAAAGGTGGGGGAGCTACTATGAAGATCCAGTTCTATCTTTTTACGATCTTCCTTGGAATCATCCTGGATGTGCATCTGGCGATGAACGGCAAGGTAGGAAATGCCATCAGCAATCCTCGTGTCGGTAATGCGCTCTTCTGGTGCGTGGGGGCATGCGCTGCTTTGCTCATCGGCATCACGGGGTGGCATTCGGGCGCGATCGACGGCTTCAGGCATGTACCTCCAGTGTTGTTTACGGCAGGCGCATTAGGTGCATGTCTAGTGTTTGCAATTGCCTGGATGTTGCCCCACGTCGGGGCTCGCGGGGTATTTATAACCCTCATTGCCGGACAGGTCCTGGGAGGGATGGTCCTCTCGCATTTCGGTTGGCTCGACTCGCCAGTTCAAAAGGTTGCGCCCATCAATATCGTCGGAGCATTAATCATGCTCGGGGGCGTCTTCCTGTCAACGTATACCAAAGCAATTTAGCCGGCGTGTCTCAGCGCCCGCAGGTTGAGCATTTCCAGCAATCAGGAGTTTTTCGGGTGAGAAGACAGCAGTTGAGTCAATCAAATATCGAAGTAAGCGCTCTAGCCCTGGGAACCGACCTGATTGGAAGCAAAATCGAGCGAGGCAGGTCGTTTGCTCTCCTTGATTTCTATCACGAACTAGGCGGTAATTTTCTTGATACTGGGAACTTCTACGCAAGCTGGATTCCGGGATGCCAAGGTGGCGAAAGCGAAACTACAATCGGCCTGTGGATGAAGGAACGCCGCAACCGGGATAAAATGGTCATCTCAACCAAGCTGGCATTTGATTATCCCGGCTCGCCGGGAGGATTGTGCGCCGGCGAGATTGAGCGCGAATGCGAAATGAGCCTGAAGCGGCTTCAAACGGACAGACTTGATCTTTACCAAGCTCATCGTGACGACCGCAGCGTACCGATCGAAGAGACAATGGAGGCATTCCATCGCTTGGTGAAGGCAGGTAAGGTTCGCATTCTCGGCGCGAGCAATTTGCCATTGTGGCGTATTTCCGAAGCGAATGTAATTGCTCGAGGCAAGGCTTGGACACCTTATTCAGTTATCGAACAAAGATATACCTATCTTCGCCCGCGCCATGGCGCGGATTTTGGGCCCCAGATATTCCTGAGCGATGATCTGAAGGATTATGCGTCCTACTATGGATTGACTCTTATGGGATATTCCGTCCTGCTTCGCGGAGCATATATCCGAGCCGACCTCCATCTACCGGTTCAGTTTGCAGGCCCCGACTCAGTGGAACGCTTGCGGACGCTCAGCGAAGTATCACTGGAGGCCGGCTGTACCCTAGCCCAGACGATTATTGCGTGGATGCTGCAGAGCAAGCCAGCGGTGCTTCCAATCATTGCCGGAAGTCAGGAAAATCAGCTCAAGGAGAACAGCGACGCGCTGAACGTCACGCTGACCGAGGCTCAAATGCAGCGCTTGAATACGGCGGGGAATCCAACCCTGAACCAGGGCTGGATTCAGCCGAAGTAATAATCACCCCTTATCGTCGCAGCTATGTGTATGCACGTGCTTCAGGTGGTCCGCCTTTTATCCCAACTTGAGGAAGGCGGACGCAAACGACACATACCCCCATTGTGGTCTCGCAAGGTAATGAAGGACGGTGCGCCGTCGAAAAGCGGCGCGCTTATTCTGTATCCGGATTGGGAAGAATAATGTCGCGGACGATTGAATTCATCTCGGCGCAGCCCGCGATGAACTGCCGTAGAGTCCTTCGCGTGCAGGGAAAAGTGTCAAACTCTTCAAGAGTCAAGCCATTCTCGTTATAGGCGCGCTCAAAGTCGGGAAACTTTCTAAGTAGCGCTGAGACGATCTTCTCGTCAACGGGAGTATCAATGCGCGGGACGACTTCAATGTCACTCGCATTATAGCGGCGCTGCCACGCATAAGGCGGAGAGATCACCACATCACCGCCGATGAATTCACTCCAGTGCATGTGATTGCGGAACGCCGCGGAAAGAAGCCGTACCCTGTATCCGCGCTCACGATAAATCCGGTATGCCTTCTTGAAGACTGCGACCCCAGCCCACTCCAAATAGCCTGGATCGATGGAAAGATTCCTTCGCTCCAACACAACCTTCAACCAATCGTCGAGCCGCCCGACCATCAGCGTGCAAACGGAGCCCATGGTAGAGACATCGAACCCTTCGGCTTCCCTGCGCTTCATGCCGCGCTCCATGGCTTCTGCAATCGCTATGGCCTGCGGCAGCGTAAAGCTGACGGTGGCATTAATGCTGATCCCATGGTAGATTGCCTCCTCGATCGCAGCAATTCCAGCGCGCGTGGCGGCAATCTTTACGATCATGTTCGGGGCCAGTTGGTTGAACAGGATGGCCTGAGCCAGCATCGCTTTGGAGTTGCGATAATTTCTGGGATCGGTCTGAATGGAAAGGCGTCCGTTGCGGCCACCCTCGCGATCGAAAATCGGCTTAAGGAGCTGAGCTGCGTTTGCAGAGATCTCTTCGACGATCTTCCAAGCAATTTCATCTTCCGTTGCGAGCGAGTTAATTTTTGCCAATTCTTGAATGCGGTTTTTCCAAACCTCCATCTCCTTTTTAAGCACAGATACGGCAATGACGGGGTTACAAGTGGCTCCCACCGCCCCGTGCTCGATGGAATACCTCAGCTCTTCAATAGACGAGGAATCATTCCACAGACAGGTCGAAGTGGTCTGCGTCATTTGGAATAGAGGGCTCTTGTATTGAAGCTGTGATTCCGCTTGCACCATTCATTCTCCGGATAATGCAGACTTATGCAAAGAAGCTACCATCCATTGCCTTCCCGGTCAAGGACAAGCGGGATGACTGCGTTCCCATAAGAACTCTCGCATCTTACATTATTTTCTGGACCGGCTCAGTTATCTGGATAATTCGCCATGATCATGTAATGAAGCACTATTCGGAACGCTTAGCCATGAATCTGCCCGCAATATTCTAGCAGTCCCCGCGCACGACATGCGCAATCCGTTGGCAATGCCCATTGACCTGATTTTCAAAGACCCGATGGCGGTCCTGATTCTCGGCAGTACCCTCCTTAAGACGCTGCAATGAAAATGTAACCCGCGACGTAACCGCCGTCCATCATTACTCGCGAAGAAGTGAAAGTATTGCGGATGCCTTCCTGTCCCTTGCTCACTGTGGACGGAAAGAATTCAGACGTGATTTTTCCGCCTGAATTGCCTGATCTTCTTGAGTCCGTCCAAGCTCCTGCGCCTTGGCGGCCATTTGCCGAGCCCGCTGCATATCTCCCATTCGCGCATAAAGCCGGCTGAGCTGGAAAAACGCGCCAGGATAGGAATTATCCAACCGGAGAACATTTTCAAATTCCTGTTGCGCATCTTTCAATTGACCCTCTTGAAAATAGACCATTCCCAGCTGATAATGAGTTTCCACTACATTTGGATTTAGCTGCTCGGAATGGACGAAAGCTAAGATTGCTTGCTTCTCCTGACCCAACTCGGACGAGACGAGCCCGAACACGTACTCGAGCGCAAAATCGGCAGGCACCTGGGATCGCCCTTCTGAAAGAACTTTCAGAGCTTGCTGATCATCCCCGTCTTTCATATACGTTTGAGCCAGCGCCACGTAACCCAAAGCCACTTCCGGGTGCATTTCAATTGCCTGCCGATAGTTGATCGTCGCCTTCTCGTGGTCGCCCATCATCATTTCAATTGCGCCCAATCGAATCTTCAGCGCATAAGGGTCCGGCGCCAGCATGATTCCGCGGCTCACAATCTGCGCTGCTTCTTCGTATCGATTGAGATCCATCAGCAGTTGAGTGTAGTCCAGATAACGATCAGGGTTGTTCGGATCGGCGGCAATTGCGCCCTGAAGAGCTTTCAAGGCCAGCGAAGAATTCCCCGCATACTCCGCGGCCGAAGCTACCAGGGACAGTATCTTCGGGTCCTGCTCATGCTCCGCTTCGAGAGATGCGAGCAGAGTTGACGCCTCAACCGTTTGCTTTACTTTGGTGAGTGTAACGGCCAGATCGTATTTGGCCTCCCATGAGGCGGGGGCCAATCGCAACAAGCGGCGATAGCGTTCGGCTGATTCAGTAAACATACCTTTATCGCCGAAAGTCGCCGCTAAGTCAAATTCCTGCGCGGCGGAGAATCCCGATCCGGTCTCAACCAGATTAGCTAGCTTTTCCGCCTCAACCGATGCTCCGGAACGCAGACAGGCCTTAAGCGCCAGCACTGCTGTTTCCGGATCGTCCTTGAGAAACTGCTGGGCTGCATCAAGGTTGGCGACAACTTCATGGTCGCGCTGCGTTGAAAGATACAGGATTACGAGATAGTAGTGAGTCGCAGGGTCGGCGCCATCCAACGCCAGCGCTATCTTCAGTTGAGTTTCCGCCGGCGCGTATTGCGCCGCTTGCAGATAATTGAAAGCGAGGTTCTTGTGCGCTTCCGGAAGCTTTGGGTTCAGACGGATGGCGTCTTGATAGTCTTGGTTCGCTTCGTTCAGGCGGCCAAGTTTCGATTCAGTGATTCCGATGAAATTTTCGAGCGCGGCGTCGACAGGTCGCATATGTCGAGCTGCGCGGAATTCGCTGAGTGCTTCTTCGTAATGGCCCTGGCGGAATAACGCCGCTCCTTGCTGCATGGGATCGGTCTGCGCATACACCGATGCAATAAGCAGTGGGAAGAGTACAAGACGGGGTCGGACCTGAAGTTTCATTGTGATTGTTTTTGAAAGGTTGCTAGCTCCTCCTGGGAGTGAGACAGGCTCTCGATCTTCAGCCTGCGGCTAATTTCCAATTGCTCTGCAGCCTTTGCGTTTTCTCCTAAGGCGCGGTACGCCATCCCCAGTTGAAAGTGCACCGAACCGTCGAGGTCTTGTTTTACGACATCCTCTAACTGTGCGATCGCTTTTCCAAAATCTTTTTGCATATAGTAAGCCTTGCCGAGCTCCTCATGCGCGAATAGCGAGCCAGGATCTTGTCTGACCGCGCGCTCGAGGTAGAGAATAGCTTTTGCCGCATCCGCCTTGAGGAGATAGATTTCGCCCAAGTCCGCATTGGCCTCTGCATTGTCGGGGTCCAGGCTCAGTTCTGCTTGCAGGTCGGTAAGCGCTTCGTCTTGCCGATGCATCTTCAGCAGGATGTTGCCGACGGCGAGGTGAATTCCAGGAAGATTGGGGGCCATCCGTTCAACGATCGCATACTCCGCCAGCGCCTTATCGTCGTTCTGAGATTGCTGGTAGATCTCCGCTAGCGCCTGATGCGCGGGATAGGAATCAGGAGCGGATTCTAAAAGCTTCTCGACTGCGTCGACAGAGAGAGCTTGATAAGTTCTGGCTAGAAGATACCGAGCTTGTAAGTCACCCGTATGTGCGCCAAGCCAGGAGTGGAGGCTTGTTTCCGCCGCATTCAGGTTCCCGGCGTCGAAGTCAATCAACGCACGCTGATTTTGATCAGAAGAAACCGAGCGCGGCGCGCTATTCAAGAATTCGTTCCACGCAGCCGTGGATAAGTCGTCCTGTCCAAGGCGAAGTTCAATAAGGGCGAGAGCCAGCTTTTGGGCTGGAGTAGGCGAAGCGTTGGTGAGCACCGGCAGGCACTTGCTAAGCTGCTCTTCTTCCACTTTGCTTATTTGGAACTGGTCGGTGGGAGGGGGGCGGGGCAATCCCAGGGCGTGTCCCGCCTCCTCCGGGCCGGCGCCAATGGCCGATTTGAGCAGCGGCAGAGCATCGTCCGGCTTTCCCTCGAGCAGCGCGATCTCAGCCAGCTTGGCCATGGCAGCCGCCGATTTTGGGTCAACTTGCAGTTCTTTGCGGTACTCCTCTGTAGCGAGGTCTAACTCCTGAATTTGAAAAGCAATTTCTCCCAGGCCGAAATGAGCGCCGATCCACTGGGGATCCTGTTCCAGAGCCCTGAAGTAGTGAGCCCGGGCATTTTGCCAAGAGTGCTCATCTTTATATATGTCTCCATAGACCTGGTGCCGAAGGGGACCCGCCGCGGAAGCCGTCAGCACGCGCTCGATCTGTTCGTTGGCCGCCCTGCGATAGAGCTGCCCCAGATCGAGGAGGAGATTCGGCTCTGAAGGGAAAAGGATGCTCGCTTTTTGCAGATATTCGAGCCCCAGATCGAGCCTGCCTTCGTCGCTATAGGCCTGACTGAGCCAGGTGTAAACGCGTTCGTTTTTCGGTTCGAGATGAAGAGACCTCTGGAGATGCGCAATAGCGAGGGGAGATTCGTGTTGCTTAATATAGTCGATGCCTAGATACAGACTGACACCAGGCAAACCGGGCTTCAGCCTCTCCGCGGTAGTGAGAACCTCTGCCGACTTAGCATATTTTCCCTGAGCGTTATAAACCAGCCCCAGGCTTGCGTAGGCTTCCGCTGCATCAGGAAGAAGGCGAATGACTTTCAGATATTTCTGGGCTGCATCGTCCAGTAGGCCGGCATTCTGGGCCCTCTGCGCCGCAGCAAAAGACTGCTCGGCTTCGCTGTTCACGTCTTGCGCAGTTCCCGAGGGTAAGTAGATCAGGAAGAAACAACTTATCGCAGCAATCCATCCAAGGCTTCGCCGGAAATTGCTTTGGACGATCATTGCTTGAACCTCCGAAGACCGTGCCAATACTATATCGCTTCCGCCTTGCTCCTTGGGCCGGGGGTTGGGGTGATCCGGTCATGGTGGTGGCTGATTGGGTTTGCCGCGAGCGTCGGCGGGGCTTGCGAGGGCCGGGGGCGTCATGGTGGGGAGCGGAGCAGCGCCGTCATGACGCCCGCGGGCAGATGGGTCGGGCAGGCTAAAAGGTGATGCGGAAGTTAGCCTGCATGGTGCGGCTGGCGGGCACGGCGGTGGAGATGTTGTTGTTGGTTTCCGCGTTGGGTCCTGTGCCGCAGGTGAATTCTCCGAAGGCGGGATCGCCGACCGTATCGTCGAGACAGCCGTAAGAGTGCCGGTTGAAGATGTTGAAGGCGTCGAAGCGGAAGTGGAGCAAGACGCGCTCGGTGACGAGGGGAAAGGCCTTGCCGAATTGCAGATCCTCGTCCTCGTGGGCGAAGTTGCGCGCCCCGCCCAA
>JASHTU010000068.1 GCA_030040395.1 Acidobacteriaceae bacterium | reverse complement strand
TTGCCTGCAAGCGGTTTCCATGCGGTTTGCCGGTGCGGAAGCTCAATTGGAAGGTCTTCGAACGGGCGGGATGTTCTGCCAGAACAGCGGTTTCCATGCCGAGAAACCTCTAGAGCCTGTTATTAACTTTGGGGCGGGCAGCGTTGCGAGCGAAAATTCGGCCAGACACCGGGCCCCCACGGACGCGCTCTTCGTTCGTGGGGTGGAGATGAGGCGGAGCCCGCAGGCTGTGGCGGGTCCACCGTCAAGGGCGAGAACGAAGTATGGCCGGATTTGCGCCGCAACCCTTCGGGACGGGGCCAATTTTCCCGATCTCGTTGTCGCTCGTCGCTAGCAGACACCCGGTATGCGTCCCTCCTCGCTCCTAGAACTCGAAAAAATTGGCTCCCGTCGCTGCCCGCTCCAAAGTTAATAACAGGCTCTAGGAAGCTGGGACGGGGAGCCCATCAGGGCATCTGTGTAACCACGACCCGGTATTGAATTTCGGCACCGCTCTGGTCCACTATTCGCATGGGCTCGCTGTTTTGGGTACTTACCAACTGGACAGTGACGTTGGAATTGCCCGACGCCGGTTGCTCACTGGTTCGCTGGTACAAAATCTGATAACCGTGAAGCACTCCGTCGATGGCGCGAAAAGCAGCAGAAAACTCTTCGGGTTTGCCGGGAAAGAATGCCTGGCCTCCCGCTTGTGAAGCCAGCGTCCTCAAAATGTCGTCGGCTTGATTGCTCGCCGAATGCCAGGCCGGCGTGTCCAATCGGATGGCGTAAATGGGAACGCCCGCCGTTCCGACCTGTGGCACAACCTTGTCGAGGGTCAGCTTGCTGAATGTATCAACTCCGTCCGTGAAGACGATAATTGCTTTTTGGCCCGGGAAAGACTTCATTCGGTTCTCCAAATCGCCGAGCGCATCATAGAGGTTCGCTTCGGAGAAGCCGGGAGATCCGAGATGTTGGCTGAGCGCGGCGTGGAGCGATGCGTGGTCGAGACTGAAGTCCGTAATGATTTTCGGGTGCATATCGAAGACGGCGAGAGCAATCCAATCCTTCGGGCCCAGAATGTCGATCAGAGATCCGGCGAGACCGATGAGCGCACTCGAGTACTGCTGAAGCGGAGTGTTGAACTGGATCAGGATGGCCACCGTGGCCGGGCCGCCCTCATGAAAGTCAACGATGGATCGCGGCGCGCTGTCCTCGAAGACTCGAAAATTGCCTTGCCACAGATTGGGAATGAGACGCCCTTGATTGTCCAAGACGGCGACGGAGATCTTCCTGATGGCGGTCGCGGTGAGCAGGTTTTTCCCTTCCCCCGCGCCGGCGGGAGTAACCGCATTCGATGCTGCCGTGGCACTAGCAGACGCGGCCGTTCCCGGCACGGCGCCGCGCAGCGCCCCGCTTGCCGACTCGTTTCCGGAAGCGAGTCTGGCAGCGCGGCTTAACGGGGAGCGGAACAGGTACTCTCCACCCTGGTTCCCCGGGAGGACGGAGGCTAACGGGGTCTGATAGCGGTTGGAGGCCCGCTGCATCACGTAATCGGACAGTTCGGCGAAGGTGATGTATCCATTGCGATTCATGTCCGCCTTGCCATCGGCAAGGGCTTCCAGGATGGCATCGACAAAAACGCTATGGCCTTTGGATCCGCCGTCGACTACTTCCTGGCCCTTGCCGCCTGCGGTGAGCACCTGGCGCGTGACCCGGTCGGCGACGTTGCTGAGGTAATCGGGGGTGTCGGGATTGACCAGGCTCCCGCGCGTCTCCGCTCCGAGCAGCCCGCCATAGCACGAGTCCATAATGAAGAGCAGATGGCGAGCATTGCCCATGTAATCGGCAAGCGACAACAACTCCTCCATCGAGATGTACCCGGCGCTTTGTGTCTCGCCATCGTAGGGTACGAAATAGCCGCGATCTTTGCCGCCCAGCGTCTCCGTATAGCCGTGGCCGGCAAAAAACACCAGCACGCGATCATTGCTTTTCAGCCTGGGCGCGAGCTGGTTCTGCATGGCGGCGATGATCGCCTGCTTGGTTGCTTGTTGATCGTAGAGAGTAATGACCTGGTCGTAATTCTGGGCGCGAAGATAATCCGCGATGGCGCGCGCGTCGCTCACTGCATTACGCAACTGCCTAAAATGGGGATAATGATCGATCCCGATCACCACAGCATAGCTGCGGCTGAAGAACTGGTCCGACGCCAGGAGCGGCGCCGGCGCCAAGGCCCAGCTGAGCAGCCACGCCAATACGATCGACCACTTCATGGTATCCGCCCTCTAGTGCGCGGTTTGTTTCATCGCCCTCGTAGGGTCCGTCTGAGGCGCCTGGGGCACGATCTCTGTGTTGCCCGCTCGGGTTTTCGGAATTATACTCCCCAACGCTTGAGAAGTTTCAAGGATATTCAGCGCACAACATAAGGTAGTGTGCCGAGAATGGCCGTGGGGCGATGCTGAAGGGAATGAAGTGGCGCTGCTTTATTGCGGGCTGAGGCGGGAGAGACTTCGGGGGACCGCCCATGGAGTTAGGGTGAGCCGCCCACCGGCGGAAGGAATCGGCGCCCAGTTCGGTTCGTGAAGGGTGGGCCACGCATAAGAATCGTGGCGAGATTGACTTCCTGAAGGGAGGCATCCGGAGTCAGCAGCTGCACGCGTAACGTTCCAGAGCATCGCGACTGGGAATAACAATCAAGTTGCCATGCTGCGAAACTAAACGGCGATTCCTGAAGACGCTGAGGGTGCGGCTGACGCTTTCGCGCGAGGCCCCGATGAACTCGCCAATCTCCTCTTGCGTTAGCGCGACTTGGCAGCGCGCGCCAGCCTTGCTGTGCTGGCCCGATTCACTCCAGGCCAGCAGCAGACGAGCCAGCCGCTCCGGAACGGAAGAGGACAAGCCCACGGTGCGCAGCTGCTCGAAGGCCAAGTTGAAGCTGTGTGACGCTTCGCGCGCCACGGCCTCGTACGCGTCAGGATTCAGAGCAAGAAAATGGAGAAATGCCTTGCGCGAAACGAAAGCAACCTTTTTGGGGTGGAGCGTCTCCGCCGTCATTTGATAAGGGCGGCCGGAGAGCGCGGCCGTCAATCCCAGCACTTGGCCCGGCTTGGCGATGCGGAAGCTCAGCCGCCGGCCGTCGCTCGAATTGACCGAAAGCTCGACTTCGCCTTCGAGAACCACGACGATCCCCGCTGAGGGGTCCTGTTCCGCGAAGAGCACGGCATGGGCTGGATAGGTAGAAGGAAACAGTATCGACTCCAGGTCGGCCAGCGCCGGACCGGATAGTTGGTTGAAGAATTCGCCCGTCCGATAAGCGGGGACCTGCTTCCTTTTCAGATTGCCGCTCATAGTTTTGAATCTCGGACCTCCTCCGCTTTTGATTCGTTGTCATTTCGAGTAATCGCAAGCAAGCGCCGCAAAGCCGCGGTGGCGGATGCGACCCTTGTTGTACTCAAGCCGGGAACGAAAATAAGCCCAAGTCAGGGGATCGGGGGAGTTGAATCGGAATATGTGAACACAGCGCGAAAGGGTTTGCTGGGATGAAGCATCGCATCGTGGAGACATCGGGTCAGGAACTCTTGCAACGCGCCATGCTGCGCTTTCTCCAAATGTATGAAGGCTTCCCGCGTCCAAAGAGCATCGATCGTGTTCTCGTCCAGCCGCCAACGATATTTTGGGAGGCCGGGGATGGGAGCGGGAATGATATAAGCCGTTAAACCACCTTGGAGGTCGCCGTTGGCCGTGTGGTCCTGCGCACGTGAGTAAAAGGGCCCGGCCCGCTCCTCTAATTCACCACAATAGTACAAATATAGGTGGGCGGCTTCTCCAGGTCTCTTTTGGATGGGAATATAGAGTCTAAAGTCAACAGATTCCATGGAAGGCATAAGTTAATCTCCAAGGGTCCGAATTGCAGTCCGCGGAAGGACCCGAAGAGAGAGCTTTGCCCGGATTTTGGCCCAATTTTCTTGCGCCCGAGGAGACTAAAGGAGGAATTACCGCCAAAACACGGTGAAGCTTTGTCATAACAGTACCTTCTGCCGACTAGGGGGAAGCGCAGTACCTTGGGTGACTGTGCTACCACCAAGGTAATCGTATTCTGCGGGCGCCGGTAACTAGGAATTTTCCTAGTATTTCGCGAAATAATGCCCAAATTTCCTTCCTTGAGGAGGCGGCGTAAGCTGGCAAGAAACGTGAATCGATTTACGGAGTGATTATGCCCCTTCTCAGCACAAAGCGTGTGAGCTTCGGCTGGGGTTACGCACATCCAGTTCGCTCTGGACGGCAGCGCGCCGGGAGGGGTGACGCGATCCCAGGTCTCCAAAGCGAGACTTGAAGTGGCGAATCATTGGAATGGCGGCTTGAGATTTGGGCTGCTCGGCCGAGGGTTCGCGGGCTCGGTTACTGAGCGGGGCCGGGGCAGGCGTCGCTCAGGGAGCCATTGAGGCCTTCCTGCTCCATTTTGAAGGTGAGCTTCTTCTGGCCATGGTTCGAGTCGATCTTGAAGATGTAAATGCGGTCGTAGTCGGAGCCTGGCCAGTTGGGAACAGCGGACGGGTCGTCGCCATAGCTCTTCAACATTTGCTGGGCAAAACGGTTCAGCATCTCATGTTCCCAGGCGACAAAGATCAGCGCATGGGCATTGGCGGGAGCAGTCAACTCGGATTGCAGCCTGGCAATGTCCTTAAAGCCGATTTGCGCATTGACGGGCAGGCCGAGCGCGATGGCGGTGGGCTCGATCGTGATGAGAGGGCGCACGTACGAATAGGGGTGGTTGCTTCCGTCGTTGACGCCGACGGCGGGGTCGGGCGCGTAGAGGGAGTCGGGTTTGCCATAGCGCGGGATCAGCACCTTGGGCAAGGCTAAGGCGCGGTTCAAGCCCTGGCAGGTGAGCTGGCCGAGACCCCCGGCGGGTTTCTCCCCGTGGCGGATGGCGATGATGGTTTCCTGCGACCGCAGTGGAGGGACGGCGATCAGGATTCCCAAGGTCAGGAGAAACACTGGCCAGCGCGGTGCATGAAAGGGCCTCATTGGACCTCGGGGCGGAATTGCGGATGGATTCGTTCTATTAGATAGAGTTACCGAGAACACGAATTCTATCCTTCGGGGATCGAGGCTTCCGACCTCAGCCGCAAAAACAAAGACGCGGCAATCAGGGGGGCTCCCAGGTGAGATAACCAGTATTCCAAACGCAGGGGCTGAAGCCCTCGGCTCGCTTCGGATTCGTCGACTTAGAACTGCAGCCTAAGGCGCTGTCCAAAGGTTGAAGTCATCGTAGCGCGCTTGCCACAAGGGCTCGACGCGGCGCAAGGCGAGCGTGCGATATAGCGACAGCTTGAGCGCATGGATCGCCGTGCGCCGCCTTTTCAGCGCTGCGCTGCGCCAGCGCGGCCCATGATGGGCCAAACGTCCACAATCTTGTCGTTCTGGGCGACAAAGTAGCGGTCGAAAGCGTTGGTGCTCTGGTCGAGGTTGGTGCAGTAAATCTCCAGCCGGTCGCCGAGCTTGGGGAACTTATCGCCGTCGTTCCACTTCAACGCGCCATATTCCGCGCCCTGGACGCCAACGGTCAGCCACGGCATGTCCTTGACCTCGTCGGTGGGCTTTGCCAAGGGCTTGGCGCCGTAATCGGTGGTGATGATGTTGGGATGGTGCTGGCTATCTACGGTGGTCAGGATGGTCAGCGCCGGTTTGAAGTCGTTGTACCGCTTCATATCGCCGTCCTGCCCGCCGACGATGAAATATTCGGTGTCCATGAACACATAGGAGCCGCACTCCAGTTCGGACAATCCGGTCTCATGATCGATGTTGTAGGTGCCGGTCGAGCCACCGGACATGATATTCACGGGCAGGCCGGCTTTCAGCGCCTGATCCTTGGTCTCGCGCACCCCGGCGAGCACTTCCATGGACTTCTGTTTCCGGTTTTCAAAGCCCTTGGTGTGGGCGGCGGCTCCGGAGTAGGCCATGAAGCCTTCAAACTGCATGTGCTTGCAGGAATCGATTTGTTTCGCCAAGTCAACGGCGGGCTGGCCGCAGTCGATGCCCTGCCGGGCCATGCCTGCATACACCGAAACCGCCATCCGGACTTTGGCTTTGTGGGCTTCGGCCGCCTCTTTGACCCAGTCGAACACCTGCGGGTCATCGACGACGAACATAAACGTGGGATCTTTTTTGGAGAGGGCAATGGCCCGCTGGGTGTTGTTTATGCCGACCGGCTGCTTGGTCCAGAGAACGCCCTTGATGCCCGCACCCGAGAAAAGCTCGGCTTCGGCGATGGTGGCGCAGGTGAGGCCGATGGCTCCCGCAGCCATCTGCTGTTTGGCGACGTCCACGCTTTTATGCACTTTGACGTGGGGGCGAACATTAATGCCGTTGGCTTTGGCCGTGTCGGCCACGTGCTGGACGTTGGCCTTGAACATGTCCAGGTCGACCACCATGCAGGGGGTGGGCAGGATGTCCTTGGTCATACCGCGGAAGTCGCCCCGGGCGATGCGCGACTCAAATTCCGTGATGGAGCAGTCTGCCAGACAAGTTCCGGAGGTGGTTTCCGCCCGGCTGCGTGTGATGGCGAAAAGGCCCACAGCAGCGCCGGTGGAAGCGGATAGGAATTCGCGACGCGATGGCATCTAGAGGGTCCTCCTATGGTGAAAGATTTTAATCCGTTATGCCGGAAATGAGGCCGGATGGGGAAGAACTCAATCCCGGGAACGGGCCCTGCGACGAGTGCACCCATCGTATGACGCGTTGCGATGCTTGTCAACGGGCAAAGAGCGGGCAATGAGCGGTGTTCGTGTCTTCATCGGCTGCCTGCGCACCCCTCAAAACAACGCCTGTGGATGGATGGGGCCCCCCGGCCGCGGCCCGACTAGGGCGGGCGACGCCGCGATTTCCGAAAAGACTCTTACGGAGTTCT
>JASHTU010000067.1 GCA_030040395.1 Acidobacteriaceae bacterium | reverse complement strand
CGAGTTTTATGTGGGGCTGAAGCCGTATAACGACTCTTCGTGGAAGTCGGGCTCGATTCACAACAAGGCCGAACTGCAGGCCGACATTGAAAAACAGCTGCAATCGTTTCCAGGCGTGATCTTCAATTACACGCAGCCGGCCGAGGACGCGGTGGACGAAGCGCTGACGGGGCTGAAGAGCGCGCTGGCGGTAAAAGTGTACGGACCGGACCTGAATGTTCTGCAGAATACGGCGCTTGAGATCAAGCGGCGGCTGAGCCGGGTGCCGGGATTTACCGAGCTTACGGTGGTGCGGGAACTGGGGCAGCCCAGCCTGATCATCAACGTGGACCGCGCCAGAATTGCACGCTACGGGATCAACGTGGCCGATGTGGAAGCGATTGTGCAGGCCGCGGTGGGCGGACAAGCGGCGACCCAGGTAGTCCAGGGCGAGAAGCTCTTCGACCTGGTGGTGCGCATGCAGCCGGAGTTCCGCCAGAGCGCGCAGCAGATCGGCAACCTGCTGGTGGGGACGCCGTCGGGGCAGCAGGTTCCACTCAGCGCGCTGGCCGATATCCGCGAACAGGGTGGCGCGTCATTCATTTATCGCGAAAACAACTCGCGTTACATCGGCGTGCAATACAGCGTGGAAGGACGCGACCTGGAAAGCGCGGTGCAGGCAGGACAAGAAGCGATCGCCGATGTGCAGCGTTCGCTACCCCCGGGCTACCGGCTCACCTGGGGCGGCGAATATGACGAACTGCTGGCTGCCAGGGCCCAGCTGATCGTGATCGGGCCGCTGGCGTTGTTTCTCATTTCGATGATCCTGTTCGCGCTCTATGACAACTTCAAGTTTCCGGTGATTATCTTATTGGGCGTGGTCCTGACGGATCCGGTTGGCGCGTTCGTGGCGCTGAAGCTGACCCATACGCCGTTCAGCGCGTCCTCGGCGCTGGGGATTTTGGCGCTGGTCGGCGTGTCAGTGGAGACGGCGGTCATTTTGGTGTCCTACATCAACAAGCTGCGACTCGAGCAGGAGATGGACATCCGCACAGCCACGCGGGAAGCATCGCTGCTGCGGCTGCGGCCGATCATGATGACCGCGCTGGTGGCCTGCTTGGGACTGCTGCCCGCGGCGCTATCCACCGGCATCGGTTCCGATACGCAGAAACCGTTTGCGATCGTGATTGTGGCCGGATTGGTGTCGCGCCTGTTCCTCGGTTTTTTTGTGAATCCGGTGCTTTACCAGATGGTGGCCAGAGAGGGCGATGTGCTGAAGGTATAGGGACGCGCGCCGCCTGAACCTGCGGCCAGGAGAAATTCGTAACGATTGACTGCAACGATGAGCGGCAAGAGCGGACATCACCAACTCAAGGGCGTGAGCGGACTATAGCACTTCTCCTTCTGCTGTCTAGCCGAGCCGGGGAGTCGAGTGGCGATTCCCTCAAAGAATCGCCACCTTGTACAGAAATTTGAAGGGCTACATGTGAAGGAGAAGTGCCCCAAGCAACTTCAGCGCCAGGCTTCTGGCAAGTGCTCCTGGTCATTCGCGGGATGGGCGTGGCCTGATTTTCCGCAAGTCTCATGGTTCGACTTCGTGGGCCGCCGATGATGGCTGAGTATTCACGACTCTGCGTTCCGGTTTTGGCGCCGCGGGGCTGAAACAATTCAACCGCATGTCGAGCACCTTGCCGTCGAGACGGCTTGACTCTCTTTCCACAATTTGCCTCACTTGAGAGGAACTGCCCAAGGCGCGGAGATTCAACAGCAGTTCGTGTCTGCCCGCGGGAGAGGCAACCAGATCCCCCTCAACCGTTGGCTCTTCGCCGTTCACGCAGATCGCGGCCTTCACCCAGCCTGAGGGTGAGCGATCGATGAGCTTCAAATGCACAATGGAAATTCCCGCCGCCGTCATTGCCTCGTCCAGGGAATCCAAGAACGGGCCGACAATCATAGCCGGAGTCACGGGAAATGCCGACTCCATGGTAAGGCTCAGGTTGAGCCACGCAAGCGCAGCTTCGGCGCGGGCATACTCCCCATAGTCGATCTCCAGCGTCCTGGTTCCCGCGGCCATTTCACCAGCCAGCACCTCATCCAGCCACGGCTCGACGCCAAGACCGGTTTTCGCACTCAGATACCGCGGTTGAACGCCCGCAGGTCCGGCCGCATCCGGATGCAGGTCGGCCTTGCTCATGCAGACCAGGTCCGCCTCCTGCAACTGTTTCTGAAAGAGGAATGCCAGGTCCTCATTTGCATCCGCCCGCTGTAACCCGGCGCTGCGCACGGGATCGACAAGCACGGTCAGCGGCGCCACGCGGCAAAGATCGAACTCTTCGCGCAGCGGGCGCAACACCGTTGCCGCAAGATCGGCGCAGCTTCCTACGGGCTCGGCAAAAATCACCTCCGGCGCATCATTTCTCAGCGCTTCCATCGCCGACAGAAGCTCTGAAAATTTACAGCAGAAGCAGCCTCCGGTTACCGCGCGCGAAGCGACGCCACGCAGCCCGGCATGGCCGGTGTCTACCAACTCGTCACCCTGGTCGTTGAGCACCGCCGCGCAGCGCACGCCTCGTTTCTTAAGGATGTCGGCTGCAGACAGGATCAGGCTGGTCTTTCCCGCCCCCAGAAAACCGCCGACGACAACCACCCAGGGTCTCCACTGCGGCGGCGCCGGGGTCATGCATGGACCTCGATGCGCAGGCCGCTCGCGGCGGGCAGGGTGATCGTCTCATCGAGATACAACACCATGCGCTCGCCGCGTTTTTCCACGTGGTTGGCTAGCGTTGTTCCGTTTCTTTGCACCAAGGCGGTCGCGCCGGCCGCCGTGATCTCGCAGCTGCGGCAATCGAGCCTTCCCGCGAGCACATTCAGCGCAAAGTGCGTGCCGGTTGTGGTCTTCCGATAGGAAAAACTGCCCCAGCCTGTCCCGCTCGCCCAGAAACAATCGAAGTCATCATGCGCGATCCTCGGCACGGCAATCACGGACGCGTGGGCGCCATCGTAGAGGAAGCCGCTCAGAGCGACCACCGCTGACCACGACGACATCGCGCGCGCGTAGTGGTGTCCACACTCCGGCTCGTCCCAGGGGTTCCGCTTTTCTCCGTCGTAACGGGCGCGAATATTCCTGACGCATTCCACGCCCTCCTTCACCATGTCCCAATTCATCATGAGCGCGGCCACCAGGTATTCCTGGCCGGTCCACGCCTCGGCATAATAAGGGAAAGGAATACGCGGGCGCTGGGCCTTGGCATAGTCGCAGACCAGGACCGCCGCCTCATCGTTCAGCGCATAGGTTCGCTCCACGTTGTCGTGATCGGCCAGCGACGGCTTGTGATTGTACTTATAAATGGAGCGCAATGTCCGGCGAATGTTTTCCGGCGACACCAGCGGGCCCATCCCTCCAACTTCGGACAGATACTGGCCGATCAGTTGATCGCCGAGGCAACCGTCACCCATCTGGTATTCCGGCGTCTCTGTATTCTCTGCGCCCATATCGCTGCGCAGATTCAGCGCAATCTCGTCCTTCCTGAATCCTCTGATCTGTTGAATGTAAAACTCGCCGTTGAACAGGTTGGCGTCGATCCACCGGCTTCCCTGCTCGAAGAGCGTCCTGTAAGTCTGCGCGGAGTTGTCATCCCCGGCCGCGCGCGCCATCTCCTCCCCGGCCCGCAATGCGCCAAGATAGTAAATTCCGCACATCGGGTTGGGGCCGTAAAACTCCACATCGTACGTATTGTGCTGCACGCCCTCCATGACGCCATCGCGGTTCGCGTCCCATCCGCCCGGAACCCAGGCGAACTCCAAAGCTTTCTTCGCGCGTGGCCACGTGCCGCGCAGCAGCGCATCGTCTCCCGAGATTTTCCAATCCAGCCAGGCGTGAATGATTTGCCCCATCTGGCCGTCCGCAGCAGCCCATCCTGAGCGCGCCTTGCCGTCCGGCAGCATCTGGCGGAAATGGATAGCGCCCGCATCGTCCATTGAGTAGCCAAAGGCGCTCCGCCGCAACGAGCGCGCAAACGAGGGGAAGAGGAATGGGGTTACGGTTTCGTAATTCCACACGTGGGTGCAGTTTCCAAAGCAGCAACCCCGTGTGTCGTCGCTGCCCTCAAAGGCGTGAAACTCGCCGTCCGCGGTGCGGAAACAGGTTGTCGTCGCCAGCGTGGAAAGATTCGCGCTGGCCGCCTCCTTCACCACGGCGGGCAGCGTGCTCGAACGCAAGGCCGAGGTAAACATGCGGGTGCGCGCTTCCAGATCCTCAAGATGCGCGGCGGTGTAAGTCACCGCCTCCCATGCGCTCTTGAAGCGAGTCGCATAATAATTGCCGATGATCGTATTGCCTTCGCCCGGCGGCGCCGTCCAGCCGCACCAGTCCGGCGTGCGATTGGGGAACCGCCAGCCAAGGAAATACTGAAAGCTTGCCGTTTGGCCCGGAGGGATGGTCCGGTTGAGGCAGAGCACGCCGACGGCATTGTGCGCTTCCGGCTGCGCGCCCAGGTCTCCGCTCTTCGAAAATTGGTCCCAGAACAGAAGGGGCGAGTTCCACCAGCGCCCTGATGGCCATCCTTCCCAGTGCGAAATCTCCGCACCGGTGTCCGCTGTCGCGGCCAGCACGAACTCGCCCGTCATCGGGTCGTCCATCGCCAGGCCGGGGTTGTTCATGGCAAGGCCGGCCAATCCTCTTTCCGCGCGATACTCATTCCGCCGGCTGTCATCGCCTTTTGGGCTCGTGCTGACGGGATTATCGACGGAAAATGCAATGCCTACCCTGGCCGTGGCGCGGCCGGTGTTGGTCACCCGATAGCGCAGAATCGTTACGGGCAATCCCGAGTCATCCGGATCGTGCGGAATGAAAGGCGAAAAGGCGTCCAGTTCCACCTTCACCGGAAGCGTGCGGTCTTCAAAATCGATATGCGCCAGCGGATACTCCGCGGTAAACACCGCAGACTCCAGCCTGCTCAAACCGGGAGCGTTGTTCGAGCCTAGCCCGTCCTGACCCTCGTAGGGAGGGAGAATGCGCGCCTCAAGCACCCGCGCTACCGGCTTCCCGGTCCCTGCCTGCGCCCATATGGATGGAAATGCATACGTGGGACGAAAGCCCTTGTTGGGGCGATTGAAAATCTCCCAGTCAACAAGCTGTCCGCGCCCGCCCAGCCCGATGCTGCCCGCGGCCACTCCGCCCAGCGGAAAGGAGATCATCTTCAGTTGGCGGCCAGCAAACTGACGCGGATAATCGAGCTCTTTTTGCGCCGGAGTCTGCCCTTTACGGCCTTGCGCGCTTTGCGCCTCGACCGGCGAAGACCAACGACCGGCTTGCGTCGCCGCGCCAATTGCGCCCGCCGCCTGCTTCAGGAAATTTCTCCTGCCCACCTGTCGCCTGTCCGTCATTTGCGCTCCAGGACCATGTTAACTGCTTTGGCATTCGACGCTATCCATTCTTTCCCGGCATAGACCGCCGTTGCGCCTGAGTGGGCGATGCGGCCTTTTTCCTGGGAATGCCGTGCTGATGGCAGTCTGTGCATTTCACCCAGTGAATATTATGCGGGCTTCCGGCTTTCAGGTAGGTGGTGTCCATTTTCTCTACGTCGATACCACAGTGCGACATCTGCGGGTGACAGGTTTTGCACGATGCGCGCGCGTTCTCGTTGTGCCCGTTGTGGCAGGAGAAACAGCTCAAGCCCTCGTGCACCCCCATCGGCGTGCGATCGTCTCCCGAACCGGCCTGCATCCCCCAGGAGTTCGCTGCCGCGGCAGAGCCGGTCTCGGGCTCGCGTGGCGCATGGCATTGGTAGCAGATTCCCTGCCGCGGGTCCTGGCTTACGTCAAGCCGGTGAGGCCCGTCGTAGAGTTGTGGAATCGTAAGGCTGGCGGCGGCAAAGTGCATCGTCTCGCGGCGGTCGAAGAAGGCGAGCGTATCGTGCACAGGCGCATCCGCGACGGAAATGCGTGCGGCGGGCTTGGTCTCCGGTGCGCCCTCCCGGTGAATCCAGTGGCAGCTCTCGCAGGGCATCGTGGGCTGATCGGCGAGGCGGGCATGAACCAGACGCCACGGGCCGACGGTATTTTGCGGCTGCACAAGGTCGCGAATCGACCCGTTGAAGTACATGCCGTGGCAGCGAAGGCAATCTTCCATCAGGCGGCGCTGGGAGTTATGCGTGGCATTGGTGAAGATCTGCGTATAGGTGGCGCTGTGCGGACCCGCCTGCCACTTGGAATACTCCTCCTGGTGGCACGTCCGGCAGTTCGCGGTCATCTCCAGGACATCGACCTCGCGGAGCCGGATTTCCTCAGGCCAGGCGCGGGTGAGATGCACCCATGTATGCCGCAGCTTGGTGGACAATCTGGCGTCATGGCATTCCATGCAGCCCATGGCGCGGTGTGGAGAATCGTGCCCCGCGGTTACGTAGGAGCTCATTTCGTGACAGCTCGCGCAACCCTGGCCGCGCTGCGACGAATAGTACATCGATGCGCCGTAAATGCCGCCAAACCCCAACACCACCATCGAGCCGAGGGCGATCGCGGCAAGTTGAAAGAATCGCTTCATGACCGGAATCCCGCACCCTTCCAGTTGCGCACCAGCGCCGCCGACGACCTGTAGGCGATGGCCATGATCGTCAGCGCCGGATTAAAACCTCCATTGGTCACGTGCACGCTCGAATCGATCACGAAGACGTTATCGACGTCGTGGATCTGACCGTCGCGATTCACCACCGAGCCATGCGGATCGCTGCCCATGCGGCAAGTTCCGGCCTGATGTTGCCCGGCGGAAACAACCAGGGGCCTGCCCGCGAAGTGAAACGTGCGGACGGCTCCAGCTTCTTTGAGCCAGGCCTCGGCGCGCCGGGCTTGCACTTCGCCAATTTCGAAGGTGTGCGGATGCACGTTGCCGGAAATGCGCGCCACGGGCAATCCCCACTTGTCGCGGACCGAGGGATCGAGGGTGACCCTGGCTTCGGCGGTGGGAATTTGCTGGGTTGGCCCGAAGATCATGACGTTGCGCTTGAAGAGGGTGCGCATGGCCTGTTTGTGTCCCAACCCCCAGCGCGGCGTGTCCGCGGGCATGCGATCGATCATCTGGATCGGCAGGCGAATGAATTCATTCGCTAACATGCCCCCGCCGCATAGGCCGGGCGTGCCGTGGTTATAGTCGGCGATGGCTATGCTGGCTCCGGGGCCCACATCGTCGTACGTGTCGAAGTCGAAGAAGCCTATGGCTCCCGTGTAGTGATGTCCCTGAAGATTCCGGCCAACCTGGTCATAACGATTTCCGATGCCCTTCGGAAACAAACGGCTCTTGGAATTCAGCAGCAGGCGAGCCGACTCGATGGCGCAGGCGGAAACCACCACCACGTCGCACGGTTGCTCCTGCAGATGCCCGCGCTGGTCGAAGTAGGCCACGCCCCGCGCACGGCCGCGATCGTCGGTGAGGATTTCCCTGGCTACGCATTCGCTGCGCAGCTCGCAATTGCCGGTCTCGAGCGCGATGGGGATCACGGTGTTTTGCGAACCGTTTTTTGCATCCACCTCGCAGGCAAATCCAACGCACCAGCGGCAGCGCATGCAGGGGCCTCGGCCGTTATAGGGAACGCTGTTGCGCGCCATGGGAATGTGGAACGGATGCAGTCCCAGGCGCCTGGCTGCCGGCCAAAGGATTTGAAACTCGCGATTGGGCGGCAGCGGCGGCATGGG
Source organism: Acidobacteriaceae bacterium (assembly GCA_030040395.1). Classification (GTDB taxonomy): domain Bacteria; phylum Acidobacteriota; class Terriglobia; order Terriglobales; family Acidobacteriaceae; genus Telmatobacter. The sequence continues at coordinate 707 of JASHTU010000067.1, read as the reverse complement.
CAGGGGGCGGCGGCGCGGCCCATGAAAGGGTGTGCCTGAGTAGTCGCCTGAAACCCCGATCTCGTATTCGGCTTTTTCGTAGAAAGGTTCGAGATCATCGTAAGAGATGGGCCAATCCTCAAGCGAACTGCCCTGCGGCGCGCCATAAGTGGAGCGCATACGGAAGTCCTGGGGCAAATAGCGCCACGCCATGGCCCCATAACTCAATGTTCCGCCGCCCACGCAGGCGGCGTTGTTCTGGTAATCGCCTTCGCTGGGCAAGATGGTGCGAACGGCGCCTGTGGAATCGACCGAAACGCGCGGATTGCCCTCGTTCTCCGGCCCAAAGGCGTTGCCGAGGACTGTGGTGCGCTGATTGCGCAGGTCGTCTTTGCGGCAATCGTTGGCGGTGTACCAGGGTCCGCGTTCGAGCAAGACCACGCTCAGGCCGGCGATCGACAGCTCCTTGGCCACGATGCCGCCCGCGGCGCCGGCGCCCACCACCGCGACGTTCACGCGCTTCATGAAGCCGATCCCTTTCTGAGGTCGTATTGGGTGCGGCCGCGGAGGGGCGGCTCCGCCACGCCCAACATGCGCCAACTGACGGCGTCGCGATTGCCGCCATGACGAGGCGGGCCGTAATATCCATCGAGGGTGTGACTGCGCACAAGTTCGAAAAATGCGCGATCTTGTTGCTCCGTGGCGCTGACAATCTCGAACTGTTGAGA
>JASHTU010000066.1 GCA_030040395.1 Acidobacteriaceae bacterium | reverse complement strand
AAAGCCGCGATTGCCCACCACCACTCCAAACGTCATCTTGCCCTGCCCTGCCATTTTTCTCACCCCTTCAACGTTGCACTGCTCGTTAATCCCCACTCTTGCGCGCTGCCGAAACTCCCTCGTTCGTTATTGTCAGCAAATCACATTGAGCCACCGAAGCGGACGCTCCGTTCCGCGCCGCTCCTGCCCACAAAATCAGCGGCGTTTTGGTTTTGGCGGGCGGCGCCTACGAGGCTGCCTCGCCCGCGTGCGCCTCGCCGCTCTTTCGGGGCCGGAACTTCAGCACATAAAACAGTCCCAGCGCCCCCAGCAAACCGCCCCACCACACCGGCATGTGCAGGCGAGCCAACTCGACGCCGGGCGCGTAATTCCCGGTCACCCATTCGAAGACGCCGGAGGCGGCGATCATTAGGCCGTAAACGATCAAGAGCACGCCGATGAAAAACCAGATCGATATTCGCGAACCATGCATAAATCCCGAGTCCTCCGCAGCGCGACTCCCAAACCCTTTTTCCCTTCCGCGTTCTCCCTTACCAGAACATCAGATTCAGCGCCGCAAAGATCGCGAGCGCGACGCAAGCCCACATCCATTCCCGCTTGTAAAAGGGAACTGGCTCCTCCTTGGGCAGAATAGTGGCCCCGTAGACCAAGCCGTCCAGCTCCGCCACCGGCTTGGGCTTAGTGAGCAGGCTCACCAACACCACTACTATAGAGGTCAGAACGAAGGCCCATAGGGCGCGATACACATTTTCGGCCATCGGCTTGGCGTCGGGCGAGAGCGCCACCAGGGCCAGCGCCGCGGGATGGAGCTTCACCCACACAAAGAGGCTGGCGGAAAAGACGATCCCGATCAGCAAGCCGAGAAACCCCGCAAGGGCCGTGGCCCGCTTCCAGAACATGCCGAAGAGAATGACCCCCAGCAGCGGGGCGATGAAGATGCTGAAGAGGGCCTGCACGTAGTCCATGATGCCGAGCGCGTGCATCACCAGGTACGCCGCGCCAATCGAGACCGCTACACCGATCATGATCGACAGCCTCCCCACCAGCACATAGTGACTGTCGGAGCCAGTCTTGTAGATCAGCGGCTTGTAGAGGTCGTAGGTCCACACCGTGGAAAAGGCGCTCACATTCCCCGCCATGCCGCTCATGAAGCCGGCAATCAACGCCGTGATGCCGAGGCCGAGCAGGCCGGGGCCAAGATAGCGCACCATCATCAGCGGCAGGGCTTCATTGTAGCTGTGCAGATCGGCGGACGGCTGCGCTTCGAGGACCCGTTCTTTATAGGCCGGGGAAAGCCGGGTGGGGGCCATGGCGGCAGAGCAGGCGGCGGGATTTACCAACTGGTTCCGGGTGGCGTTGACGGCGCAGGCGTTCACCACCTCTTCGCCTACCAGCACTCGCCGGCTCCCATCCGGGTTCTGCAACAAAACCAGCCCCAGCAGGCCGGGCAGGATGACGATAAACGGCACCGCCATCTTGAAAAAGGAGCCGATAATGGGCGCCATCCGCGCCGCACGCAGGTTGTGCGCGGCGAGCACGCGCTGCACCACTAGAAAATCGGTCGTCCAGTAGCCGAAGCTGATCACAAAGCCAAGGCCAAAAACAATCCCCGTCCAATGAACGCCCATGGGGTTCGAGGCGAAATGGCCCGTGTCGCGCCACAGATGAAAGTAACTGTCCGAGTGCAAATTGGCGAGGATCTTCGCTTCCAGCCCTGTCCATCCTCCCGACTGCACCAACCCGAGAATCGGCACCAGCAGCGCCCCGCCCCAGATGAGCACAAACTGGAGCACCTCGTTAAAGATCGCCGAACGCAACCCGCCCAAGCCCACATAGAGCGCCACCGCAATCGAAGAGACGAAGATACTGAAGGTCATGTTCCATCCCAGCACCACCTTCATCACTACGGCCATGGCGAACATGTTCACGCCGCTCATGAGGATCATTTCCGTGGCGAAGGAGATGGCGGCCAGCACGCGGGCGTGCTCGCCGAAGCGCAGCTTCAAGTATCCGGGCACCGAATGCGTCTTGGAGACGTAGTAGAACGGCATCATCATCAGGCCCAGGAACAGCATGGCCGGAATGGCCCCGATCCAATACCAGTGGGTGGCGAGAATGCCGTACTGATACGCCGCGCCGGCCCACCCCATCAGCTCCAGCGAGCCTAGGTTGGCTGAGACAAAGCTCAAGCCCGCGATCCACGCGGTCATTTCGCGCCCGGCCAGGAAGAAATCTTCGCCGGTGTTCGACACGCCCTTCAGATAGAAGCCGATCCATAGCACCATCGCGAAGTAGATGACGATCACGGCGATGTCGAGCAGGCGCAGATGCGCCAGCGGCTCGGCGCTGAAGGCCAGCAGAACCGGTAACGAGCCAAGTGAGCCGGGGGTCATTGAAGCTGGCGCCCATCCCAACATGCATCACCCGAGAAACCTGGAGTCGTCCGTGGTGGCTTATGGACAGTAGCCTCAAGTAAATTGCTTTACTCCTGGGTCTGTCAAGCGCCCGCGTGGTGGGGTATTCACAGGGCGCGGCCCGGGGAGAGAATAGGCGCCCGCCCCTCACGCAGGCTCGAGCAGTTCCCGAGTTCACGCGCCCTTCTCCGGATCGGGAGAGGCGGCATTTTGTTGACGAAACCGCCGCCTGGCAAACGTGCTTCTCAGGCGCAGCAACTGTGGAATCACTTTAATCGGCTGGGCATGAGGATGGACGCCGGCGCCTCACCGTGCTGCCGGTTCGGCCGGAAGATAGGTTTTGCTCACAGCCACATAGCCGTCGCGCGCCACCACCTGGCCGCGCTCGCGATACATGGCTTCGTCGCGAGGCTGCGTCGTGGCCAGCCCGTCCACGTAACGGTTGTACATGCAAAAGGCCGCCGCGATCAGAACCGTGTCGTGGATCTCGAAGTCGGTTGCGCCCAGGCTGCGAGCGTGGGCTATGTCGCCCGCGGTCACGTTTTTGCCGCCGCGTTGCACCTTGGCGGCGATGACCAGCAGGGCCTTGAGCTTGTCGGAGATGCCGGCGTGCTGGAAATCGGCCTTGACGCGGCGCACCAGCTCTTCGTCGCCATTCAGATTCGCGGCGGCGATGGCCCCGTGGATTGATTGGCAGTAATGGCAGTCGTTGAGATAGGAGACATAAGTGGCGATCAGCTCCCGCTCTCCGGGGGTGAGGGTGTTAGGCGCGCGCAGCAGCAGTTCCGCCAGCTCGCTGAGTGGCTTGGCGGTGGCGGGACGAAAGGCCATGGCTCCGCGGATTCCCGGCAGGCCTTCAGGCAAGGCGATGTGAGGCATAGGTTCGGGGACCTCCGTTGCAGATGCGAGCGATCTTAACCGGCCAAGCGGTGCGCGCGCCTCCATCGAAAGTTGGGGATAGAGGAGCGGGGCGCAGGGTCACGATACATGGACGCGGTTTTGTTGCCTGTCTTTGAGGATTCCTTCTCCCTTTGTCAGCCAGGCCATCCCGAAGGCCGCCAGCGCCAGCGATTCCCACCAGAAGAGCAGGCCGCTGGGAGGAACCGACCGGTGCGAAGAGGAAATGGTGAGAGCGACCATGGCAAACATGGAAACGACGATGACCAGGCCGCAAACTCCGTAGAGACGGTTGCGATGATGTTTGCGGCGGGTAAAGGGTTTTTCCGGGGAGGATTTGCGGAAGAGAAAGATACAGATATAGGCAAGAACGAGAAACATAAGCGCCGCGAAACCCGTGTGGACGAAGCCGATGTCGACTTGCAAGGAGGTGTAACCAGCAGCGTAGGGGTTGACGGAGGGAAACAGGGCTACGCCAAAGGTGAAGGCGCCGGCCAGATAGCCCGTGATTTCATCCTGGAGGTCATAGCCGCGGGAACAGACCAGAAAGGCGGCAATGGCGCAGAGACTGCCGACGTAATAATTGCGCACAGGGGTGTAGTAGTAGTCGCTAAGGGAGCGCTGCAGGAGGGGGTGCGGCAGCGCATGATCGGGCCCGATGATCGCGAACAGGATACATCCGCAGGCCAGAACAAACGGAAGTGACAAAGCAATGTAACCCACAGCCCTGCGCATTGCGTAATAGGAGAGAACAGCGGGGTTCTTGGTCTTGCTGCGAGTGAGCATCTTGCCTCCCGCGGATGAATTCTTCAGGAGGAAGCAGAATAGCGCAATCGGGAGGCCCGCGCACACCTCAATGAAATGGTCTCGCGTTCCGGACCCGCTTTCTCAAGATTTGTGTATCTTGTTCTCGCGGCTTGCCCGCGGCAAGCAACCCGAAACTCGGCTGTCCTCTGGTCTTTTGTTCACACCTGCGGATAAGGTATGGTTTTTGAAGAGAAGCCTTCGATGCGAGCCGCGGAACTCATTGCTCCCCTAACATTCCGGCTAACGGAGATGCCGATTGAAGATCCCGGACAGGGCGAAGTGCAGGTCCGGATCGAGGCCGTGGGCGTCTGCGGGTCCGATCTCCATGCTTACGCCGAAGGCGCGGTGGGTAGCGCCCCCAACGTCTACCCCATGTTGCTGGGGCACGAGCCTGCGGGAACAGTCGTGAAGACCGGCGCCGGCGTCACACAACTCGCTAAAGGCGACCGCGGGGCGCTTGAACCCGCGCTCTATTGTTATCACTGCGAGTTCTGTTTGAGCGGGCGCCACAATGTGTGCGCCAACCTTCGCTTTTTGAGCAACCCGCATTATCCCGGCTTTTTCCGAGAACTGGTGAACTTGCCGGTCGCGAACTTTTGCCCCATCCCCGCGGGGATGTCGTTCGACGAAGCGGCGCTGGCCGAGCCTCTCGCGGTGGCTATGCATTCCCTCCGCCTGGCGTCGATCCGCCGGGGCGAAACGGTCGCGGTCATCGGCGCGGGACCCATCGGGCTCTTGACCACCGCCGCACTGCGGGCCGCCCAGGCGGGACGAATTTGGGCCGTGGAACCCCTGGCGCACCGCCGTGAGATGGCGCGGGGGATGGGCGCGGACGCCGCAATCGAGCCCGGAGAAGCGATCGAGGAAATCCTCAGCGCCACGGGACAGCGCGGCGTGGATTGCGCCATTGACTGCGCAGCCAAGGAACATACCACCAGTCAAGCCATTCAACTGAGCCGCAATGCCGGCCGCGTGGCGCTGACGGGTATTCATTCAACCCCCTCGGTAGCGATGGACGGGTCGGCCATGCGGCGCAAGGAACTCACCATTTTCAATGTGCGCCGATCGAACCACGAAACCGGAGAGGCTCTGGAACTTCTCCACACGCACGCCGACTGGTTTCGACCGCTGCTTACGCACACCAGGGAGATCGAACGCATCGATGAGGCCTTTGCCATAGCCAGCCAGTACCGCGACGGCGTGGGGAAGATGATCGTGAGGCCTTAGCCACGGGCAAAAGGCCACTCCGAGCGGGCGTAAGCGCGAAGCAGATACAGCGCCGTTCCCGTCAACACGATTAGGAACGCAAAAAACAGTTCCCTCCCGAAAGCCGGCCGTTCGAAAAGGATGTACACGAATCCCGCGCACGCCATCAGCGCCGGCCAGGGATAAAACCACATGCGGAAGGGCCGCTCCATCTCCGGTCTGGTGCGGCGCAACACCATCACGCCCACCTGCTGGAGCAGAAACTGGAGCAGGATGCGGATAACCACCAGCGCCGCCAACAGGTCCACCAGCTGAAACATGCAGAACACCGTCGAAACCGCGCCCAGCACCAGCAGCGACACGTTGGGAAAGCGGTGCCGGGGATGAACCCGGGCGAACACGCGAAAATAATTGCCGTCCAGCGCCGCCGCGTAAGGCACGCGCGAGTACGCCAGCAGCAGCGAGTACACCGACGCGAACGCAGTCCATACCACCAGCAGCGCAATCACGCGCCCGGCGAAATTTCCGTACACGCGCTGCATCATGGCCGCGACCAATGACAGCCGGACGTTGGTTCCCGCCGCGCCCGCCATCTCCTGCCACGGCATCACCCCCAGCACGCTGATGTTCATCATCAGATAAAGCGCGGCCACCAGCCCCACTGACCACAGCACCGCCCGCGGAATCGTCCATCCCGGCCGGCGAACCTCCCCGCCTAGAAAGCAGATGCTGTACGCGCCCCAATAATCGTAGGTGGCGATCAAGGTTGCGGCGCCCAGCCCTTCAAAAAATGTTGGCGAAGGTTTAAACGCACCGGCGGGAAAGGTGAAAGCCAGCTTGGCGTGGAAGTGGGTCAGGCCGGTGACGATCACCGCGCCCAAGGTTCCCATCACTCCCAGCCAGAACACCGACGAAAGCCGCCCCACCGCCTGGATGTTGCGGTACAGCAGCACCACCGCGGTGACGCAACAAAGCATGGCCACCACGGTGGCGGGACCAAACACGATGGCGAGATGAAACGCGCCCACTGGGCCGGCCGGCACGGGCAACTCGTAACTGAAATATGTCTGCCGCAAAACCGGGAACAAATAACCCGCGTATTGCGCCAGTCCCACGCAGCCTGAGGCGATCGAAAGCGGCGCGCTGAATGTCAACTGCCAGATGAAAAGAAAGGAAAGAAACCGTCCCAGACGCTGCTGTCCATAAATAACCTTTAGATAAAAATACGATCCGCCGGCTTCCGGCATCGCCGCGCCCAGCTCGGCCCACACCAGCCCATCGCACGCCGCCAGAATCGCTCCCAGGATCCATCCCAAGATCGCTTGCGGCCCGTGCATGGCCAGCACGATCAGCGGCAGGGTGATGAACGGACCCACACCGATCATATTGGTCATGTTCAGCGAGATGGCGTTGGCAAGCCCGATGCCGCGAACCAGCCCCGGCTGCTGCGATCCCTGCGCTGCGCCGGCATGGTTGGTTATTTCGGCCATGAACTATCGATTTAAGCATGAAAGATCGCGCGTCTTCCAGAGCCCGGCGCAACCAGGCCCTGGCGCGGAGATCAAGCGGATCGGGAACCTTAAATCATGATGAGCCCTTCCTTGAACCCGCGCGTAACGGCCTCTGTCCTGGTTGCCGCTCCCAGCTTGTTCAGGATCGAGCTCACGTGAAACTTGACGGTGTGCTCGGAGACGCCCAGCCGGATGGCAATTTCTTTGTTGCCCGCTCCGTCCGCCAGCAGCGCCAGGACCTCGCTTTCCCGAGGCGTAAGCGGCTCTCCGGGCGGCAATTCATCGTCGGCGGGCGCCTCGGCGCTCACAGGCGCCAGCACTTCAATCATCTCCGGCGACATGACCGTAAGCCCACTGTTTACCGCAACGAGCGCCGCCGAAATCTCCTCCGGGCGGGCTTCTCGCAGCAGCAGTCCGCGCACACCCGACTGCAGAAGCCTCAGCACCCCCGCGCGCCGCAGGCTTTCAAGCAGCACCACCGCTGCCGGAGCATCTGCTGCGCTCGAGAGCTCAGCCCATACCGCAGCGTTGAATCCGGAGCTGCCGTCCAGCAGCGCTACATCAGGCGCCAACTCGCGCACGCTGGTCACCAGGTCCGTCGTCTCCCGGTTCGCGCCGGCCACATCGAAGCGTGCGTCGGCCCGCACCAGGGCCTCCAGCCCGGCGCGCATGATCGCCGATTTCGCCCACACCAGGACCCGGATCACATTTCCCCTCGTCGCCTGCGCAGTGCTCAGGAACGGTCCGTGACGCTGCCAGGTCACACCCGGCTCGCGGGAGAGATTCCCCGGCTCACCGCAACCGGGTTTCGGCGCAGCCAGTCGGCCGTGAGGCCAATCGAAATACCGCTATGGACGCCCAAGAGTATCTCCGGATTGAAACCCGCCGTCACTCCTATCTCTCCGGTTTCTCGCCCACCACCACTTCGAGATGCAACAGTTGACCGCCGCGCACTAGGTCCACTTTCACTGGCTTGCCGATGTTTTCCCCATCCAGTGCGGGTTGCAGGCTGTGCGCGCCGCGCATTTCCGCGCCTGCAATGCTCACCAGGATATCGCCCAGCAACATGCCAGCGTTGGCCGCTGGCCCTTCCGGGTCCACCATGACCACCAGCAGGCCGTGCTCGGCGTCAACGCCCAGCCCCTTCGCCGCGCCTTCAGGAAACGCGACCGGCTGCACTCCAACTCCCAGGTAGCCCCGCGCCACTCGCCCTTTGACCAAGAGTTGATCAACGACGCGGTTGATCGTCGACGCGGGAATCGTGATTGCCGACCCTCGCGGTCCGGATGTCGCCATACCCACTGCCTCACCACGCGCGTTGATGACCGGTCCGCCGGAAAACCCTGGAAACGGCGTCACGTCGAGCCGCAGCCAGCGGTCAATCCGCGCTCCCTGCCAGGTGCGCCATGGCCCGCCAATGGCGCCGATCACTCCGTAGCTCGCGGCCAGTCCTTCCGCCTTGCGCCGCCCGATGCAGAGCACCACTTCGCCGACCCGCGGCTGGGTTTCAGTTGTTGCCGCCACTGGACCGGACGCAACAGGAACCCTCAGCAACGCAAGATCCGTACCGCTGTCCCGGCCTCCCACCGCTGCCGTCGTACTTTCACCCGAGGGCAACTTCACCGTCACCTCATCTCGGCCACGAATGGTGTGCTCGGCCGTCACTGCCACGCCCTCCCTCCACAGCGTTCCGCTCACGCCTTCGCGTCCGCCCTCTTCCACGGTAATCACCGAAGCGCCCGCACGCTCCACCGCATTCGCTAACTCATTTGAACAATCCGCCAGGAAATTCGTCATTCTTCACCCCCGCGGCATGCGCCGCCAGATTCAGGATGCAAAGAACCGTCCCCTGCCCGCATCCGCCATTTGTCGACGTCCGCCTGCCCAATTGGCTAGGGGGTATCGACATATACGAGCGGGCAGCGACGGGAGCCATTTTTTCTCAGATCAAGGAGAGAGGAGCGACGCATACCGGGCGTCTGCTAGCGACGAACGACACAGGGATGAGGGAAAATGGCCCCGTCCCTCCGGGTTGCGGCGCAAATTGGGCCATACTTCGTTGTCGGCCTCGACCTTGGGGCCGCCAAAGCCTTCGGCCTCCGCCTCGTCTGGCCCAATTTTCGCTCGCAACGCTGCCCACCCGTATATGTCGATACACCCTAGTACTACTGTGTTATAAACTAGATTACCCTCTGCGGATATATCTGCGTTCGTAGGGCAAGATGGTTGTAGG
>JASHTU010000065.1 GCA_030040395.1 Acidobacteriaceae bacterium | reverse complement strand
CTGCGCGAGAAGAAGTTTTTGAAGATTGCGTCGCTGGCGCCGGAAGTGGTGTAACAGCAGCCGTCAGCTTTTAGCTCTTAGGCCTTAGCCCTTCGTGCTGAATCGAACGGTCGCGAGTTCGCGAGTTGGGCTGAGAGCTAAAGGTTAATAGCTAATAGCTGCTTATTGGAGAAGAAATGCAGAGCCTGAATATTCATCGCAACGATACGGTCAAGGTGCTCACCGGCGCCGACCGCGGCAAGACGGGCCGGGTGCTGCGCGCCTTTCCCGACAAAGGCGTGGTGCTGGTGGAGCACGTGCGGGTGGTCAAAAAGACGGTTTCCAGCAAGACCGGGCAGCGCACCCAGGGCGGCATCGCCGAACACGAGTCGCCTATCCACATTTCGAACGTGGCTCTGGTGTGCCCCAATTGCGGACCCACGCGCGTCGGACACAAGATGGAAGGCGACATGCGCGTTCGAATTTGCAAGAAGTGCGGGCAGGAGCTGCCCACGAAAAAGTAAGAAAGGCAGTTTCCAGCTCCTAGCCTCCAGCTTCTAGCTCTTTCGTGCTGGAATGAGGGCTGAGGCGGGAGCGAGATGAAGGAAGCTAATAGCTAGTAGCTGTTTTCGGAGAGTGAATCGCCATGGCGGCAAGACTGAAAGAACGCTATCAGAAAGAGATCAAGAAGACGCTCCAGAAGGAGCTGGGCCTCGAGAACCCCATGGCTGCGCCGCGCCTCGAGAAGATTGTGATCAATATGGGCCTCGGCGAGGCCACGCAGAACACCAAGCTGCTCGATCCGCTGGTGGCGGATCTGACCGCGATCGCCGGGCAGAAGCCGGTCACGACCAAGGCCAAGAAGTCCATTGCGGCCTTTAAAGTGCGCGCCGGCATGTCCATCGGCGCCATGGTCACGCTGCGCTCCGACAAGGCTTACGAATTTCTCGACCGGCTCATCTCCACGGCGCTGCCCCGCGTGCGCGACTTTCGCGGGGTTTCCACCCGGAGTTTCGACGGGCGGGGCAATTACACCCTCGGCTTGCGCGACCAGCTCATCTTCCCTGAGATCGATTACGCCAAGGTGGAAAAGCTGAAGGGCATGAACATCACCATCGTGACCACGGCCAAAGACGACAACTCCGCGCGGGCGCTGCTGCGCCACTTCGGAATGCCGTTCCGGCAGGGAGCGTAAGAGCAGCTCGTAGTTCGCAGTTCACAGCGGCCCGCTCGCGAACTGAAATGCTGAGGACTATGAACTGAGAACTGTTTGAGGAATTTATGGCAACCACAGCAAAAAGGGTAAAAGACGCGCGGAAACCGAAGTTTTCGAGCCGCAAGCACAACCGCTGCCAGCTCTGCGGCCGGCCGCGGGGTTTTCTGCGCAAGTTCGGCATCTGCCGTTTGTGTTTCCGGTCTCTCGCGCTGAAGGGCGAGATTCCCGGCGTCAACAAGTCGAGCTGGTAGCAAGGCAGTTCTCAGTGAACAGTGTTCAGTGATCCGTTGGTTCTTGCTGGAATCCGCCGCAGGGGTAAACTGATCAGCGTTTCCTGACCACTGATCACTGAAGACTGATCACTGTTTCAACCATTTCCGCTGGTTTCCGTCGCAGAAAGCCAGTCGCGGCGGACGAACGGGGAATGAAGGAGAAGGAATGAGTCTGACCGACCCAGTAGCCGATTTTCTGGCGCGTATCCGCAACGCCATCCGGGCGCACCATCAGAAGCTGGACGTGCCGGCTTCGAAGCTGAAGACCGAGATTGCCCGCATCCTCAAGGAAGAGGGCTACATCTCCAACTACAAAACTCAGGAAGAGGAGGGCAAGCTGGTTCTCCGCGTGTATTTGAAGTACGGCGGCGCCGAAGCGGCCATCCGCGACCTGGCGCGCATCTCCCGCCCCGGCTGCCGCGTCTACGTGGGCCGTGACGAGATCAAGCGCGTGCAGGGCGGGCTCGGCATCTCCATCCTCACCACTCCCAAGGGCGTGATGACCGGCCGCCAGGCCCGCCGCGAAGGCGTGGGCGGTGAACTGTTGTGTGAAGTGTGGTAACCGAGTCGTCAGTCGCCGGTTTTCAGTTGTCGAAAACCGCGGTGAGTTGCAGCACAATCGAGCTGACCACTGACGATTGATCACTGACCACTGACCACTGATCACTGAAAAAGGAATTGGAAACATGTCGCGCATTGGAAAGAAACCGATCCCGCTGCCGGCGGGCGTCAAGTACAAAGTTGAGGGCAACACCGTTCTGGTCGAGGGGCCCAAGGGCATAGTATCGGCGCTGATCGCCGAGGGCGTCTCGCTGCGGACCGCCGACGGCCATCTCGTGGTGGAGCGGGCCAGCGACGACAAGGCCGCCGTCCATGGGCTCACCCGCGCGCTGGTCCACAACGCGGTGCATGGTGTGACCCAGGGCTGGAAGAAAGAGTTGGACATTGTCGGCATCGGCTACCGGGCCGAGCTGAAGGGCAAGGGCACGGTGGTGTTCACGCTGGGCTACTCCCACCCCATCGAGTTCCCGCTGCCCTCGGGCATCGCGGTGGCCATCGACCCCAAGCAGACGCACCTGACGGTGAGCGGCATCGACCGCCAGAAGGTGGGCCAGGTGGCGGCCGACATGCGCTCGCTGCGCAAGCCCGACCCCTACAAGAACAAGGGCGTGCGCTACTCGGACGAACGGCTCAAGAAGAAAGCCGGCAAGACGGGGGCCAAGTAAGAAAAACAGCTACTAGCTGCTAGCTTCTAACCGCTAGCTCATGGGGCAGTGCCGATGAGCCGCGCCAGAGCAGGACGAGCTAGAAGCTAGAAGCTGGAAGCTAGGAGTTAAGGAAATGCTTACGCAGACCAAACGCAACCAAATCCGCCGGCGCATTCATGCGCGCATCCGCGAAAAGCTCTCAGGAACGGGTGAGCGGCCCCGGCTGAACATCTACCGTTCGCTGAACCACATTTATGCGCAGGTCATCGACGACCAGAAGGGCGAAACGCTGGTTTCGGCTTCCACTTTGCAAATGAAGCTCAAGACCGGCGGCAATGTCGCTGCGGCCAAGGAGATCGGCAAGGCGGTAGCCGAGCAGGCGGTGGCCAAGGGGATCAAGGGCGTGGTCTTCGACCGCGGCGGCTATCTCTATCACGGACGCGTCAAAGCGCTTGCTGATGCGGCGCGCGAGGCCGGGCTGGAGTTCTAAGTAAGGACAGCTCTGGGCCATTAGCTTCTAGCTGCTAGCTCGTCCGTGGTGATATAGGTGGCCTCGGTTCAGCAAGGAAGAAGCTGGAAGCTGGGAGCTAGAAACTGGCAGCTTAAAGGACAGACAAGAGAATGACGACGACAGCGAAAAAGAAACTCGACGCCAACCAATACACCCTGAAAGATCAGGTGGTGGCCATCAATCGCGTCACCAAGGTGGTTAAGGGCGGTAAGAACATGTCGTTTGCCGCCCTGGTCGTGGTGGGCGACGCCGCTTCCGGCGTGGTGGGCTACGGATCGGGCAAGGCCAAGGAGGTTCCCCAGGCCATTCGCAAGGGAATCGAGTCGGCCAAGAAAAACCTGGTGCGCGTGAACCTGACCGAAACCACCATTCCGCATCAGGTGCTGGGCCGTTACGGCTCGGGCCAAGTGCTGCTCAAACCGGCCCCGGAAGGCACCGGCGTGATTGCCGGCGGCGCGGTGCGCGCGGTCATGACCTCGGCCGGGGTGCAGAATGTGCTCACTAAGAGCCTGGGCTCGCCCAACCCGCACAACGTCATCAAAGCCACCTTCGATGCGTTGGCGCAGTTGCGCGACCGGGCCGAAGTGGCCTCGACGCGCGGCAAGCAGGTGGAGGAACTCTGAGCCATGGCGGAGCCCAAGAAGATTCGCATTCAGTATTACCGCTCGGCCATTGCCGCGCCCGCCAAGCACAAACTGGTGGTCAAAGGGCTGGGCTTCACGCGGTTGAACCAGATTGTCGAGCGGGAAGACTCCGACTCGATCCGCGGCATGGTCAAAGCCGTGCCGCACCTGGTTAGAATTGTCGGGCCGGAGGCTCGATAGCTTCCAGCTACTAGCTTCTAGCTGCTAGCTCATCCTGCTTGCGCCGAATTCATCAACTCGGCAACGGACAGCTAGAAGCTGAAGGCTGCATTTCAACGCGAGTCGGAGGCTGCCTGGACGGCGAGTCCCTGGCGCTATAGCGAGGAGAATATGGCGAAAAATCTATCCAATCTGCGCGCGCCCAGGAAGGCCAACACGGGGCGTAAGCGCGTGGGCCGAGGCATGGGCTCCGGAATGGGCAAGACCGCAACCCGCGGCCACAAGGGTCAGGGTTCGCGCTCGGGTTCGAGCCTGATGCGCGGCTTCGAGGGCGGCCAGATGCCGCTCCACCGTCGGCTGCCCAAGCGCGGCTTCACCAACATCTTCCGCACCGAGTACACGATTGTGAACCTGGACCGGATCGCGGACCGAATCGCGAAGCTGGGCGTGGCGGAAATCGGACTCGACGACTATGCCAAGCTGGGCCTGGCTTCGAACAGCAAGGCGCCCATTAAGATTCTCGGCTCCGGCGAACTGAGCTCGGCTGTCACCGTCCACGCGCACAAGTTTTCCAAGTCCGCGACCGAGAAGATCGAAAAAGCCGGCGGCAAAGCCGTGCTTGTGGGTGGTCCGGCGGCTGTTTGAGGGGTCCGGATTCATCCCATCGCCGAGCCCGGCGCCCGGAACCCTCCTTTTCGTCCTTCCCGCCCGCTTCGGCCGGCGGCTCGGGCTGGGAAGCTGGCCGGTGGAACCGCCGAGTCCGTGGCGGCCTGTGACGGATCGCATAGGCGGCGTCCCCCGGCTAGGGTATGATCGATGAAAATTCCGGAATGCTCTAAGATGGAACCATATCCAGATTTGACTGGCGCCCGCGGGCGCCGAAAGCGGTAACCACCCATATGCTTGAGAAGTTTTTCAATATTTTCCGGATTCCTGACCTGCGCAAGCGGGTCCTTTTCACCCTGGGCATTCTGGCCGTCTACCGGTTGGGCGCCTTCATCCCCACGCCGGGCGTCAACACCAAACAGTTGGAGTTGCTCTTTAACTCGCAGAATGGCTCGGCGCTGGGCCTTATGGACCTGTTCGGCGGCGGCAACCTGCGCCGCATGACCATCTTCGCTCTGGGCATCATGCCCTACATCACGGCGTCCATCATTTTTCAGCTTCTCACCGTCGTATATGAGCCCTTGGCCCGCATCCAAAAAGAAGGCGAGCTGGGCCGGCGCAAGATCACCCAGTGGACCCGCTATGTCACCGTGATCCTGGGCGTCCTGCAATCCATCGGCATTGCCGCCATCCTTACCCGCCAGGGGCTGGTGCTGCATCCCGGCGTCGGCTTCATGCTCATGACCGTGCTCACCCTCACCGCGGGCACCACCTTCATCATGTGGCTGGGCGAGCAAATCACTGACCGCGGCGTCGGCAACGGTATGAGCCTGCTCATCTTCGCCGGCATCGTGGCCGGCCTTCCTAACGGCGTGGGCGACCTGATTCAGAAGGTGCAAACCGACGCCTGGGGCTCCATGTCTTTCCTCGTGGTTCTGTTGCTGCTCGCCGGCATGTTGGCCGTGGTGGCGTTTATTGTCTTTGTGGAGCGCGCCGAGCGGCGCATCCCGATCCAGAGCGCCCGGCGCATCGTGGGCCGGCGCATGATGGGCGGCCAGGCCAGCCACTTGCCCCTCAGGGTCAACGCCGGCGGCGTCATGCCCATCATCTTCGCCAGCTCTATCCTCTCCGCGCCCATGCTCTTCGGCCAGTCCGCGTGGGTGCAGAACAACCGCTTCCTCCAGCCCATCATGCAGGCGCTGGCCCCCGGCTATCCGTGGTACGAGTTCCTCAACCTGTTGGCCATCATCTTCTTCGCGTATTTTTACGTGTCGATCATCATGAGGCCCGACGACATTGCCGACAATTTCCGCAAATCGGGGTCCTTCATCCCCGGAATCCGCCCCGGCAAGCGCACTTCGGACTTCATCAACGACATTCTCACCCGCATCACCCTGGTCGGCGCGCTCTACCTCATTCTGGTGCAAATGGTGCCCACCTTCCTCATTTCGGGCATCCGCTTCGACAAGCTGTGGCTTATCGGGAGGTTTTTCGAGAATCTGCCCAACTGGGCGATTCACGGCATGAACGTTAACTTCTACTTTGGCGGCACTTCTCTGCTCATCGTAGTAGGTGTGGCCATGGACACCGTCAACCAGATCGAATCGCAGCTCATCATGCGTCACTATGATGGCTTTTCCCCGCGCTCCGGTCGCATTCGCGGAAGGAAAACCTGGTGATGTCGTCGATTGCAACCTCCATCAAACCCGGCCGGGATGCGGAAATCAAGACTGCACCCGGCCCGATTCTTTTGTTGGGCGCCCCGGGCGTGGGCAAAGGAACCCAGGCCAAAGAGCTGGTTAAGCTCTGGGACATTCCCCAGATCTCCACCGGCGACCTGCTGCGCGCCAATGTGACCCAGGGCACGCCCCTGGGAAAAGTGGCCAATGAAATCATGGCCCGCGGGGAGCTGGTTCCTGACTCCCTGGTCAACGAGATGGTCGCCCTCCGGCTCAGGGAGCCGGACACCGTCCGCGGATACATCCTCGACGGCTTTCCCCGCACCCTCGGCCAGGCTCGCTGGCTCGACGCGCGGCTGGCGGCGCAGCCGGAATCGCTGCCCGTGGTTGCCGTCAGTATCCAGGTGAACTATAATCAGTTATTGCGCCGCATTACGGGGCGCCGCATTTGTCCTGTCAGCGAAACTATCTATAACGTTTACGTGAACCCTCCCCGGCTGGAAGGGTTTTGCGACCTGGATGGCGCCGCGCTGATTCAGCGAGCCGACGACACGGAAGAGGTCTTCAAGGAGCGGATGCGCGCCTATGAGGCCCTGACCGCGCCGGTCGTCGAGCACTACCGGACCCTGGGCAGATTTGCGGAAGTGGATGGAGACCGGCCGATCGCCGTGATCGCGTCGGGCATTGTTGCCGCCGTCGAGCAGTTACGGAAAGGGTAACCGCTGCGGTGGATTTGTGTGTAAGATGGTTCGCAATTCACAGCAAAGTCATGCTGGAACCGAACTGTGAACTGAGAACCGTGAACTGAGAACTTTCGTGGCCGTTGTACTGAAGTCGTCCCAGGAGATCGAGAAGATGCGCCGCGCAGGCCAGTTGGTCCGCGAGGTGCTGGAGTTGGTGCGCAGCAAGGTCAAGCCCGGGACCACCACCTACGATCTCGAAAAAGCGGCTGAAGGGCGGCTCAAAGAATTGGGCGTAAAGGCGGCCTTCAAGGGCTATCACGGTTACCCATGCGTGCTGTGCACCTCGGTCAACAGCGAAGTGGTGCACGGCATTCCATCGCCCAAGCGCGTTTTGAAGCAGGGCGATATCGTTTCGGTCGACTTCGGCGTGGTCGTCGACGGCTATTATGGCGACGCCGCCATTACCGTGCCCGTCGGCGCCATCGACAAGAACGCGGCGCGGCTGCTCAAGGTGACCGAGGCCTCGCTGCAGGCAGGCATCGCTGCCGTCCGGCCGGGCGCCACCCTGGGCGACGTGGGCGCCGCGGTGCAGGGGGTCGTCGAGGGCGAGGGGTTTTCCGTGGTGCGGGATTTTGTGGGCCACGGCATCGGCTCGCAAATGCACGAGGATCCCCAGGTGCCGAATTTTGGCGAAGCGGGCCAGGGCATGAAACTTCGCCCCGGAATGGTCATCGCCATTGAACCCATGGTCAACGCCGGCAAGCCCGACGTCTTGGTCTTAGCCGATGGCTGGACGGCGGTGGCCAAGGACGGCAGCATGAGCGCTCATTTCGAGCACACCGTCGCGGTGACTCCCGAGGGCGCGAGAGTTTTGACGGAGTAGGAAGGCAGTTCCTGGCCGCTAGCTTCTAGCTGCTCCGCAATGAGGCCAAGATCTCAATGCGGGAACAAACGGGCTGGAAGCCAGTAGGTTGGGGAAAGAAGCTTTGATTCAGGTTTGCCGGGTGATTCACTTGGCGCAACCGCCGGCAGTGCGAGAAGCCCGGCAGAATGGACACGGTTTGTCGAAAGAAGATGCGATTGAGGTAATGGCGACGGTAATCGAAACGTTGCCGAACGCCATGTTCAAGGTCAAGCTCGAGAACAATCACGAGGTGCTCACCCATGTCTCGGGAAGGATGCGCAAGAACTTCATCCGCATTCTGCCTGGCGACCGTGTAGCCGTGGAGTTGAGCCCCTACGACCTGAATCGCGGACGGATTGTGTACAGATACAAATAGCCTTTAGCTATTAGCCATGAGCGGTTTGCTCTTTCGCGCAAAGATGCAGCTTCGCTTTCCGCGACGAGCTGAAAGCTAGGAGCTAGAAGCTCAAAGAGTTTTCCCGCGCCTTCCATGATTGCGCGGAGAAGGGCGGCAACCATGAAGGTACGGGCGTCAGTCAAGAAGATTTGCGTTAAGTGCAAGGTCATTACGCGCCGCGGCGTGGTGCGGGTGATCTGCGAAAACGCAAAACACAAGCAGCGCCAGGGATAAGCGAGACTGGCAAGGAGGGGAACTTCCACGAAAGTTCGTAGTTCACGGTTCTTCGTTCGCAGATGAGTGCCTCGTTAGGGCGAGATTCAACTGAGAACTTCGAACTTAGAACTCTGAACTCACCACGAGGCGAGTTAGCTTGAGTCAAGGCTTGCGATGAACCTCTGAAAGAAATCCTGGTAACCCGTGCGAACCGGCGATGGGCCGGGGCACACAACCTGAAGTAGAGGAAATCGAGAATGGCGCGTATTGCTGGCGTCGATCTTCCCCGCAACAAGCAGGCGAGGATCGCGCTTACTTACATCTACGGGATCGGGAACCCCCGCGCACGCAAGATTCTGGAGAAGGCGAATGTCGACGCCTTCAAAAAGATC
>JASHTU010000064.1 GCA_030040395.1 Acidobacteriaceae bacterium | reverse complement strand
ATCGAGGTGCAGGGTAGCGCGCTTTTCATAGATCGCCTTGATGCGCGCGAAGAGTTTCGAGTTGAGATCGATCGCGTCCTGCGCGGCCGCCAGCCTGGGAGCCTCATAGTCCTGCGTCTTTTGCAGGGCCGGGTCGGTGTTGGCGCCGGTCACGCAGGTGAAAACTTCCATCGCCCGGTTGAGCAACTGGCCGGTTTTTTCAAGCGCGACCACGGTGTTGTCGAAAGTGGGCGGCGCGGGGTTGTCGGCGATGGCATTCACTTCCGTCATCTGCTGCGCGATGCCCGCATCGATGGCCGGTTGGTAGTCACTGTCGTTCATTTTGTTGAACGGCGACGCGTGGAAGGGCAGGGTGCTGGGCGCATAAAGGGGATTGCTCGGGCCGAAGGCCGAGCTTGCCGCCTGCGCCTGGGCGAAGCAGGAAGCAAGCGCGAATGCGCCCAGGGAAATCCAACAGCGCCGATGCCAGAAGGCGCCCATGCCTTTGTCGGAACGCGATTTCTCCATTGCCGCGCCTTTCCTCCAACCATTTTTGATCTTATCAATGAATGTTGGGATTGTAGGCGAGTTCCTCGAGAGCCTTGGGGAGGGCCTTGGGCGCGACGCGCGGGTTGGGCGGCGAAATCGGCGCTGCGTGAGACTAGACGCGCACAACCCTTGCGCCGGCTGCATCGCCGTGTGTCATGCTCTAGGAGGTTATCGCATTTTCCGAATCGCTGTAGATCGAAGCTGTGCGCTCCAGTGCCTTTACCTAAAGAAAGAGCCACGTTGCACGGATTTCAAGTACTCAAGTGAATTCGGGGAATGCTCTGGTTAGCGAGGATTTTCCCCTTTCATGGAGCCTCTCACTCATTTCCTCACCGGGGCCTGCATTGGCCGCGCGGGGTTCAATCGCAAAACGGCGTACGCCACTTTGGCCGCGGTGCTGGCTGCCGAGGCCGCGGACCTCGACATTCTCTGGATGTTTGCCGGCCCGGTCGAAGAGCTGAAGCACCATCGCGGCATCACCCACACCTTCCTGGGCGCTCCGTTGATCGCGGGAGCCGCAGTGGGGGCCGTATGGCTATTGGATCGCTGGCGCACAGCGCGAGGGCGGGGCAAGGGCAACCCTCCATCGCAGACGGAAGCTCTCCATCCCAATAAAAGATCGCTCGCCCCGCCGCTCCACTGGGGCTGGCTCTACGCAACCGCGCTCGTCGCCGCTCTCAGTCACATTCTGCTCGACTGGACGAACAATTATGGCGTGCGGCCCTTTTTCCCGTTCAATTCCCGCTGGTACGCCGGCAGCATCGTCTTTATCGCCGAGCCAGTGCTTTGGGGCCTGTTGTTTCTTGCCCTTGGGATGCCCTGGCTCTTCGGCCTTACCGACCGCGAAATCGGCGTGCGCCGCAAGCCCTTTCACGGCCAGGGTTGGGCCATCTTCGCGCTTACCGGCATGGTTCTGGTCTGGTGCTGGCGCTGGACCGAGCGCGAAATGGGACTGAGCATGATCGCGCATACCCAAATCGCCTCCGAACCAGTGCTGCGCGTGGCTTTGGAGCCTTACCCCATCAACCCCTACCGGTGGCATGCGGTCCTGGAAACAAAAGATTTTTACCAGACCGCCGAAATCGACACCTGGAATCCCGGATCGCTGGACGCCATCGTGAGCGACCCCGGCACGGATATTCTCTTTAAGCCGGCCAATGACCCTGCCGTCGAAGCCGCCAAGCGAACTCTGCTGGGCCGTGTTTATCTCGACTGGGGTACATGGGCCGTGGTGCGCGACGTGGGCCAGGAACCCGTGCTCGCCATGACTCCGCCCACGCTGCCCCGGAGCCGACACTGGACCACGATCCAGTTTACCGATCTGCGCTTCGATTATTCCTTCCTGGCGGAGCGGCGAACGCCCGGTCGCGCTCCCCTCAGCGGCTGGGTCTACATCGTGGATGGCCGCGACGAAGCCAGCGAAGCGATGGGTGGCCGCGAACAGCGTATTTCCGGCCAGGGATCCTTGGATTAGAGTCCCAGCGCAAGGGGGTTTTTTTTAGCCGTGCGCTCGCCTGGAAAGATTTGTTGATCCAATGAAAGAGGTTTTGTTGACACCAACACCGCCGGGCCGCAGAATGGAGACTGTATCGCCGTTGCCCTTTGCGGCGCTTGCATTTCCGCTGTGCGAGATGCATTTCAGCCCGGGAACCCCACTCCGGTAATCGATGAGGACGTCATGTTCGCTTATTTGCTTTTGCTCGTCGCCGTGCTCACCCGCGTTCTGCCTCACGCCGGCTGGATGAACTTTACCGCCGTAGGCGGAGCGCTGCTTTATTTCGGCGCCCGCCGTCCATGGCGCGAGATGCTGGCCCCGATAGCCGTTCTCATGGCCGCCGATTATTACCTCACCGTCTACGCCTATCACTACGCCTTCCGCTGGGAGGCGTACATCACCACTTGGGCGTGGTACGCCGCGGTGATTGCGCTAGGCTGGATTCTGCTCCACGCGCGGACCACTGGGTCGCGCGTCGCCGCCGGCGCCGTCTTGGGGCCGACCTCCTTTTTCGTGGTGTCAAACTATGCTGTCTGGGCGGGCGGGGGAAACATGTATCCTCACACCCTCGGCGGCCTCGAAGCCTGCTACGTGGCGGCTATTCCGTTTTATCGCAACGATCTGCTTTCGACCACGATCGTTCTCGCCGTCGCCTTTGGCGTTCCCGCGGTGGCGCGGCGGATGCATCTCATCGCGCCCAAACCGGCGCTGGAAGGGAAGTAAGCGGTTTCGCCCGCTGCCGGGACTTGGCTTCATGATCGGGATACGGGCCACTTGTCACAACTCACTAAGGTTCCGGCGGAGGAAGTCCGGAGGAAAGGAGGATCAATGGCAGCCGCGACGCAGATCACGCAAGTTCCCCTTGACGTCTACCTCAACACCTCCTACGAGCCGGACGCGGAGTATGTGGACGGGGTCCTCGAGGAACGACCGATGGGCGAATACGATCATTCAACGTGGCAACATGCAATTGAGCTTTGGTTTGAGAGGCACGCCAAGGAATGGAATATCAGAGTTCGCCCTGAGTTGAGGGTCA
This sequence comes from Acidobacteriaceae bacterium, assembly GCA_030040395.1. Taxonomy (GTDB): domain Bacteria; phylum Acidobacteriota; class Terriglobia; order Terriglobales; family Acidobacteriaceae; genus Telmatobacter. The sequence goes on along the minus strand of JASHTU010000064.1, from coordinate 375 downwards.
GGGTGGCGGCCGACAGGTACCGTGTCCCTGACGTAGCCATTCTCGACCGGGGCCTTCCCATCGAGCAGATCATCACTCACCCGCCCATCGCGGTTTTCGAGATCCTCTCGCCCGAAGACAAACTCACCCGGATGATGGCCAAGCTCGCGGATTACGAGCGCATGGGCGTCCGCACGATCCTCGTTCTCGATCCTCAGGGAAGCCACTTTCAATATCGCAATGGCGCGCTGGAGCCTCTGCCGCCCCAACCCTTCGACCTTCCCGGCGGCAAGTGCCGCTTCGATCTCGCCGAAGTGGAGAAGTTGCTGGACTAACTTGACGCTGGCGGCTTACGCAACAGACTCGGCGGCTAGGGTTACGAATCCAATGGCTTGC
>JASHTU010000063.1 GCA_030040395.1 Acidobacteriaceae bacterium | reverse complement strand
CCACCGGCGCTTACACCGTGCACCTCTGCATGCAAGACGACATTTGGGACGCGCCCAAGCGCGACCGCGGCCGCTGGATGGGCGACACCGATGTGAGCGGCCGCGTCAGCGACGCCGTCTTCTACGACCATTTTCTGCTCAAGGACACGCTCACGCGCCTCGTCGGTCCTGCGCCCGTCGTTGAGCACGTTAACGGCATCCCGGGCTATTCGTCCTACTGGTTCACCGAGCTGGCAAACTACGAGCGCCACACCGGCGACCAGGCCTACCTCCAGCAGATTCGCCCCCAGCTCCTCTCGCTCCTCGAGCTCATGGAGCGCGACCTGGACGCGCAGGACCATTTTGTCAACCGCACTAACGAGTGGCTGTTTGTGGATTGGGCGCTCGACCTCAACGGCGACACGCCGGAAGCCCATCGCGCCACCGCGATGGAGTACTACCGCGCGTTTCTAGCCGCCGCGGGGCTCCTGCGCGAGCTTGGCGACACCGCCGATGCGGATCACGCCCAAGCGCTCGCCGCGGGCCTCAAAAACAGCCTGCAGGAAACCGCCTGGTCGCCCTCTGACGGCGACTTCGGGCAGCGCTGGCAAACCAACGCCATGGCCGTCCTGAGCGGCGTGGCCAATGCGGATCAGTACGCGTCCATTTGGGATCATGTGCTGTCCGAAGTGAACCGGCCCACGTTTCGCCCTAACATCGTCACCCCGTATTACGGCGCCTATGTGCTCGACGCCATGGCCCGCATGAACCATCGCGCCGATGCGCTCAAGTGGATTCGCGACTTCTGGGGCGGCATGATCGCCGAAGGCGCCACCAGCTTTTGGGAAGCCTACGATCCCTCCTGGTCCAAGGACAATTTCCACGCTGACCTGCAGGCCGACAACAGCGCCGGCTATTTCGTCAGCTTGTCGCATGGCTGGTCCACCGGACCCACGTATTGGCTCATGGAGCAGGTGCTCGGCATCCGGCCCACGGCTGAGGGGTTCAGCCAGACCGTCATTCGTCCCGACCTGATCGATCTTGCGTGGGCCCGCGGCCAGGAGCCCACGCCACACGGATTGCTCAAAGTGGATTTGCGCAACCAGGAGGGCATGTTGGCCGCCATCGACCTGCCCCAGGACGTGCACGCCACCGTGCTCTTTCCCATCGCCCAGGGCGCCGAGCACGTGTTGGTGAACGGCGCGGCGCAAAGCGGGCCGCTCGAAGAAGACGGCGCGCGCATGGCCATCCGCCTCGACACCCCGGGCCATTACGAACTCCGCGCGCAATAGAACCAGGGCTTATCGCGCAAAGTTGCCGCCCGCCACGCGCTTTTGCCCTATCTGGGCGCGGAAGAATACCCTCAGTCCATGCGCACCATTACTCTCGAAGAACACATCTCCACCGAAAAGTTTCTTCAAGCCGTCGACGCCCACACCCAGCGCGATCTTGCCTCCGCGTTCCTGCGCACCCTTCGCGCCAAACTGCTCGACCTGGGCGAGGGCCGCATCGCCGACATGGACGCGGCCGGCATTGACATGCAGGTGCTTTCTCTGGCCGGCGGCGACCTGGACCGGCTTGACTCCGCAACCGCCACGGCGCTGGCGCGCGACGCCAACGACGCCATGGCCGCGGCCGTCGGGGCGCACCCTCGCCGCTTTGCCGCCTTCGCCGCGCTCGATCTGCGCGAGCCCGAAGCCGCTGCCTCCGAATTGGAGCGTTCCATCCGCCAACTCGAATTCAAAGGCGCCATGGTCAACGGCACATCCGGCGGCCTGTTTCTTGACCATCCCCGCTTCACGCCCTTTTTTGAGGCGGCCGAGAGCCTCGACGCGCCCATCTACCTGCATCCCGCGCCTCCGCCCGCGGCCGTACACCAGGCCTACTTCAGCGGCCTGCCTGACGATTTCGCCTTCCTGCTCTCGACCGCGGGCTGGGGCTGGCACGTGGAAACAGGCATGCATTGCCTGCGCCTCATCGGCGCCGGTTTATTCGACCGCTTTCCCAAGCTGCGCATCGTCATCGGCCACATGGGCGAGAATCTGCCCTATTCGCTGGCCCGCGCCAGCTCCGTTCTCACCCGCAGCCTGCCCAAACTTCAGCGCCCCTTCGCCGAGTATTTTCTTGAGCACTTCCACATCACCACCAGCGGCTACTTTACCCTCCCGCCGCTCCTGTGCGCTCTCCAGGTGGTGGGCGCCGACCGCCTTCTCTTTTCCATCGACTATCCGTTCAGCCCCACTGAAGCCGGGCGCCGCTTTCTCGATTCCCTTCCCCTCAGCCCCGCTGACATGCGCAAGATCACCCACCAGAACGCGGAACGTCTGCTGAACATCCCGGCGCAAAGCGCGTAACCGAAGGACTCACTGACAATCGCGCGCCGTCCGCAGGCAAGGCGCCTGATTATAAGAATGCTTTTTTCGGGCCGAGCGTCAACCGTATGTCAGGTCGGTGCTCTGTCCGACCTCGATAAGATAGCCGTCAGGATCCCGGATGTAGCAGCGTATCTCGCCGTACTTGGGGATCGGCTCCGTGATGAACTCCGCTCCTCGACTTTTCCATAATTCATAGCACGCCTGAATATCCGCAACGCGGAAATTCATAAAGCTGTTGATGTGATTCGGGTCCGGGACGCTGAGCGTTACCGTCGGCTTGTCCGGGGTCGGCCCGCCCCCAAGGTTCGGAATCATCCAGATATTCGCAAGCTGAAGGTACGCAGGCGCGTTGCCGTCGCCCAGGCTCAGAATGCGAGCGCCGAAGACCTTTTCGTAGTAGCGAGCCGATCGCTCGACGTCAGCGACGGTGAGAAAATGCGCGATGCTCATCCCCTCTCGCGGGGGCATCTCATAACTCTTCTGCTCGATTTGTACGCTGCTCATTGAAGACTCCAATTCGGATAGACAGTGCTCACCCGTTGATCCTGGTTCTTTCGTATTCATACCCGCTGCGAAATATGCCTGACGAGGAAAGGCAAAACAATTGGACCAAGGTATCGCGCGATACTTTGGTGTCGTTTGTAACCAGTTGTCTGATAAGGCTCTCGTATAGACTTTGAGTTCTTGCGAATCAGCACGCTGACCCGGACCCCTTCAACCGCGGTTCCGGCTCAGCCTCCTCCAATAGCGGCGAAGAGCCCAGGAGAATGCCACTCCCTGAGCGCCGGACCCGCGCCTTCCACGCCGGAAAATGCGCAAAAACAACATCGGCCACGCGCCTCAATGGGTTGCGGTCTCTGTAGCTCCAGCGTTGGCCTTGGCGGCGGCAATTGCGTCGCGGGCCCATGCGGAGTAGACATATTCCTTGCGCTCCGTTTCCCATTGCTCAATGGGCACGGCGCTGAGCTGCTCCGGAGTGAGTCGCGGCGCGTCCACGTCGATGGCCACCAGGCCGGCGTCGCGGTCTTCGCGCATGGCGCTGGCACTCAGATGCACATGGTTCTTCGCCGCCCAGTCGCCGATCCTGATGGTGGGCAAGGCGGCAATGGTCTTCGCGTTCCAGTTGGCGAAATGAAGATTGCGGTCGAGCCATGCAGCCGCGCGCTCGGTCACCCATGCGGGACGGTGGCTGGCGCCATCGTCGAAATACGTGGTGAAGACATTCTTCTCCGAGCCGTTCATCGCGATCACGCGCTGGCGCAGATCGTTGAAGAACCCCGGACCGTGCTGGGGAATGGCGACCACCGTGTCGGCGGTTCCATTAAAGATGAAGGTTGGCCCACGCCGCGCCTGCAGGGTGAAGAGCACGGCCGGGCGGTCGCCGAGGAAGCTAAGCGCGCGATAAGGGCCGCTTTGGCACATCACCATCTTGCTCGAATCCCAGTAGCCGCCGGGCCCGTCGAGATCGCCGCCGCCGGTGAGAAAAACCGCATGAATGCGATCGTCCACCGCGCCAGCAAGCGAGACCACAAAGGAACCCATGGAGAAACCCAGCACGCCGATGCGGCG
>JASHTU010000674.1 GCA_030040395.1 Acidobacteriaceae bacterium | reverse complement strand
ACGCAAATGATTGGAATGTCCGCATGCGATCTCCAGTTGGCTCCCGCGTCCTCCGGTGGTCCCATGCATCCGGTCGGATTCCCCTCCATTGCATGGATGCCGCCGCAAGCCGCACAGGCGCCTGCGGCCACCCACCGCGGCCTAAGCCCGCGCTGACTCAGAGGATGGAAATCTCGTCTATCGGGAACGAACCGGAGGACATAAGGGGATCCAAAGCCAGGCAAAAGGCGGCGGCGAAATTGGCGGAAAACCTGCCAGATGGAGTGCGCAGAAGATCGAACTTTTGCGATGTGTTTTGATTCGAGGAGGTTGTCTGCCCTCCGGCTATGGGCGCTTCTCGCGCGGCCCTTGCGCGGGGCCACCAGCGCGGAACGCAGCGGCAATAGTCCTCATGCTCCGGCCCAAAGCGTGGACGTAACGCAGTCTCCTCATAGAAGACCACGATGAGAAGCGCGATCGCGAGCAGTACGAGGCCGTAGAGATCAACCGCGGTTCTCTTTGGGTTCATTTCGATGGAGAGCCGCAGCGAGTCGACTTACTCAATCCCCAGCACCCGGTTCAGGAAACCCACAATATGCTTCCACACCAGGTAGTAAGCGGCCAAAGCAACGGCAAAACAGGCGGCAATCAATCCATAAGGGACATGGATGGCCTGAAACCAGGTGACCGAACTGGAGCCGAGCCGAAGCAGGCCCAGCGCATGCGCCAACAGGGCTCCCGCCGGCAGCAGCAGGAACGGCAAGATGGCCCCGTGCACGCCGAGGCTCAGATGGGTGCGGGCGTGCGAGCCGAGGTGAAGCATGTTCCACAGGCCCCACAGAGCGGGCACTACGGCCATGGGGAAAATGAGCCCGCGCTCGAGCGGAAACGGCGCGGCAAGGACGAGCCGCACCAGAATAAACGCCGTCAACATCAGCGGCAGGATGAGTGTGGGCACGAAGATTCCCGCCAGAAACGCACGCAGATATGGATGTGTATGCATGATGTCTCCTTTCCCGTCAGTTCGGCGCTTGCGGTTCGTCATTCATCGCTCGCCGCTTTGCGAGCCGGCTTCTCACAAGTAATAGAGAAAGACCGGAATCATGGACGGGAAAAACACCGCGAAGGCGGCCAGGCCGACTATTAACGCCCAATCGAACCACGGCAGGCGCGCCGAGCCCGCTTCGAGCCGCCGCACCACCTCCGGCCACAAATCGCGGCCCGGCCCGGTTTCGAGTTGGTTCTGCGACACGCCAGGCAACGCCGCGCGCAACAATTTCTTCATCCGTTCCTCATGGGGAGCATTCATGGCGTAATCCCTTGTCGTTCCAGGTCCTTTCTCAATAGGCGCAGCGCGCGAAAGACGCGCAGCTTGACGGCCGTGACGGAAATCCCCAGCGCCGCGGCGATTTCTTTGTGCGGCTGATCCTCAACAACGGCCAACAGAGCGGCGGCCCGCAGTCGAGCCGGCAGGCGCGCGAAAGCCTTGGCCGTCTTTTGCCGAATCTCGGCCGAGATTGCCGGATCGCTGCAAACGGGTGCGGGCACATCCACTTTCAGCTCCACCTCCGGGCGCTGCACGCGCAGCCAATCGAGCGCTACATGGGTCGCGATCCGGCGCGCCCAAGGCGCGAATGGCCGCGCCGGCTCAAAGCGGGCGTGCGCGCGGTACATGCGCCAAAAGCTTTCCACCGTCAACTCCTCCGCCGCTGCCGGATGCCGCACCAGGCGTAAGATCCATGCGTAGACAGCGCGCTGGTGCTCGCGAAAGAGGGCTTCGAATGCGGCCAGATCGCCTTGCCGGAACTGGTCGAGCGCCTGCCGCGATGCGTCCGCATCGCTCGTCTGCGAAAGGTCCGCTACGCCGCACGCCTCCAATCGCATCCGTTTTTCCCTTTCTATTTCGCGTTACGGGAGATTCGGGAGCAAGGTTACACGAAAACCTTGCGGCCCGTTGCGGCCGTCCCCGGCGGGGAAGCTGCGCGCCGCTGAACTTGTGCGGCTGAGATGTGCATAAAGCGATTTTCTTAAGGTCGTATTGCTTGACAGCCGGACTTGGCGCGATTAGAGTTTCCGGCTGGGAAGCGGAGCGAGCTGGCGCGGCGGCCTAAGGTGCGCGCCAAGCCGCTTAGCCGGCGGGGGAATCATGAGGACAACTGGATTACGAAAAGTAGCGGCTGGAATGCTATGCGCAGCCACATGTCTGCTGGCGGCGCAGAAAGCCGCCAAGCCGGATTATTTGAACCCGGCGCTGCAACCCGAGCAGCGCGCGGCCGACCTTGTCCACCGCATGACCCTCCAGGAGAAAGCCACCCAGCTCGTGAACCAGGCGCGCGCCATTCCCCGGCTTGGCGTGCCTGCCTACGACTGGTGGAGCGAGTCGTTGCACGGCGTCGCCGTGGATGGAACGACGGAGTTTCCGGAGCCGATCGGACTGGGCGCCACGTTTGATCCGGCGGCCATTCACAACATGGCTATCGACATCAGCATCGAGGCGCGCGTGGTGCACGCGCAGGCGGTGCGCCGAGGCACTTTCCCATTTCAGCGCGGCCTGGACTTCTGGGCTCCCAACATCAACATCTTCCGCGATCCGCGCTGGGGCCGGGGCCAGGAAACTTACGGCGAAGACCCGTTCCTTACCGGGCGCATGGCAGTGGCGTTCGTGACCGGCATGCAGGGTGACAATCCCCATTACTACCGCGTGATCTCGACGCCCAAGCATTTCGCCGTGCATTCGGGACCTGAGCCAGCGCGCCACACCATGGATGTGACGGTCAGCAAGCACGACGAGTTGGATACTTATCTGCCTGCATTCCGGGCCGCGGTCGTCGAGGCCAAAGCCGATTCGGTGATGTGCGCTTATAACAGCATCAACGGCCAGCCCGCCTGCACGAATGAATTTCTCTTGGACGATCAGTTGCGCGGGAAATGGGCCTTTCAGGGCTACGTGGTGTCAGATTGCGGCGCGGTGCGCAACATCTTCGACGGCCATCACTACGAGCCCACGCAGGCGCAGGCGTCCGCCATCAGCCTCCAGCGCGGCATGGACAACGAATGCATCGACTTCAACACCAAGGTGACGGACGATCACGATTACAAGCCCTATCTCGACGCGGTCGAGGAGGGTTACCTCAAAGAGAGCGACTTGGACCGCGCCCTGATCCGCCTTTTTACGGCGCGCATGAAGCTGGGCATGTTTGATCCGCCGTCGATGGTTCCTTACGCCAAAATTCCCGAGAGCGAGCTGAATAGCCCAGCGCATCGCGCCCTAGCCCTGCAGCTTGCCAACGAGTCGATGACGCTGCTCAAGAACGATGGCGTGCTGCCGCTCAAGACCTCAGGCGTGAAAATCGCCTTGGTGGGTCCGCTGGCAAACCAGACGGAGGTGCTGCTGGGCAACTACAACGGCATTCCCACGTACACGGTTTCCATTCTCGAGGGGCTGCGCAAGGAGTTTGCCGGAGACAAGATTCAGTACCTGCCGGGAACGGATTTTCTGGCTCATGGGAGCAGGCCGGATCCGCGGCCCAACGGATGGACTGAGGCCGATCTTACGCCCGATTCCGCGGCGCTTGAGGCGGCGAAGAATGCCGATGTAGTCATTGCCGTCGTGGGCATTACGAGCCATCTTGAAGGCGAAGAGATGAAGGTGGATGAGCCGGGCTTCAGGGGCGGTGACCGCACCAGCCTCGACATGCCCGCGCCGGAAGAGGCTCTGCTCAAATCCATGGCTTCGGCCGGAAAGCCGCTGGTGGTGGTGCTAACCAACGGCAGCGCCCTGGCGGTGAACTGGGCCAACGAACACGCCAACGCGATTCTCGACGCCTGGTATCCCGGCGAAGAAGGCGGAACGGCGGTGGCCGAGACGCTTTCCGGCCGCAACAATCCCGCCGGCCGGTTGCCCGTCACTTTCTACAAAAGCGTGGACCAGTTGCCGCCTTTCGACGATTACGCGATGAAAGGCCGCACCTATCGCTACTTCGAGGGTCAGCCTCTCTATGCTTTCGGCTACGGGCTCAGTTACACGACGTTCTCGTACAGCAAGCTCACCGTTCCCGAGAGCACGGTACAGGCGGGTAGTCCGGCGGCGGTGGAAGCGACAGTGACCAACACCGGCCATCGCGCCGGCGACGAAGTGGCGCAGCTTTACTTGAGCTTTCCCAACGTTCCGGGTGCGCCGCTGCGGGCGTTGCGGGCTTTCCGGCGCGTGCATCTGGCGCCTGGAGCTTCAGAGCGCGTGCGCTTCGAACTCGATCCGCGGGCGATGAGCATGGTGACCGAAGCCGGCGAGCCGACTGTGGCGGCGGGCGAGTACACGGTCTCCGTGGGCGGCGGCCAGCCGGATACGAGCGCGCAGGTGGTTACCGGGCACTTCACGGTGAGCGGGACGGTTACGCTGCCGGAATAGCCGCGGTCGAAGCCAGCCTCTCACTCCAGCGTGAAATGCCCCCTACCCCTGCTCTTTCTGCACAAGTGTTTGAAAAGACGTGATTGCAACCTGCGATGAGATGGACGCGGAGATCTGACGCCGTCCAACGCACCGGGCTGCGGCAGCTTCGGCATCTGCTGCGCATACGCAGCCGCACAACACAGCATCAGGAAACCGCAAACGAACCGCGCTAAGCTTTCTTCTCCATGCGTGAATAAAGCTCCTGCAGCACGCGCACACCGGCCTCAGCCGCAGCGCGGTCCGGAACCTCGGTGTCGTCGTTCCAGCCGAATTCTTCGCCGCCACCGCCGGGCTGCACCGCAATGCCGTCACGCCGCGCCAGAACCCCTACGCCGTTGTAGTAAATGCCGTAACGCACGCCATCCTGCGGAACCAGCCACGCGATCTGTCCGCGCACCGGCACCAGGCTTTCGTCTCCCCATAGCTGCCGCGCGGCATAGCCGGTGCAGTCAAGCACGGCGCGCTCGGGCAG
>JASHTU010000673.1 GCA_030040395.1 Acidobacteriaceae bacterium | reverse complement strand
CGGACTCGCCTTCTTCGACCGCCATGGGCGCTTTGTGCGCGTGAACCAGGTGTTCGCGAGCCTTACCGGAACTCCGCTCAGCCGGCATCTGGGGCGCACCCTGCCGGAACTCTTTCCACAGCCGGTCGCCAGCGAACTGGAGGGCGCGGTGCAACGCGTCTTCGAGCATGAGGCGCCACTGCGCAACCTGGAAATGAGCGGCGCCGGCGGCAAGTCCGGCGGCGAGGGCAGGATGGCGCGGCCCTGGACGTGGCTCATCAGCGCGTACCCCGTGCGCACCATGCCCAACCAGGTGCGGTGGGTGGGCGTAATTGTGCTCGACGCCAGTGACCGCAAGCGCAGTGAAGACGCATTACGGCGTAGTGAGAAGCTGGCCGTCACCGGCCGCCTGGCCGCGTCCATCGCCCATGAGATCAACAATCCCCTGGAAGCCATCACCAACCTGCTCTTCTTGCTCCGCAACTTCAGCAACCTGGACGAGGGAGCGCTGAATTACGTGAAGATGGCCGAGTACGAGGTGCGGCGCATTTCCGAAATTACCCAGCAGACGCTGCGCTTTTACCGCCAATCGACTTTGCCGGCGCGCGCCACCCTGGCGGAACTGCTCGATTCGGTCCTGAGCCTCTATCAGGGCCGGCTGAATGCGCTCGAAATTCACGTGGAGCGGCGCTACGACCCGCAACTGGACGTGTTTTGCTTTGCCGGAGAAATCCGCCAGGTGATCGCCAATCTGGTGGGCAATTCCATCGACGCCACCATTCGCGGCGGGCGCCTGCTGGTGCGTGCGCGCCGCTCCCGCAACTGGAAAAACGGCGGGCAAGCAGGAGTGAGGTTCGCCGTGGCCGATACCGGAATCGGCATGGCTCCGAGCGTGCGGGAACGGATATTCGAGCCGTTTTTCACCACTAAGGATGTGACCGGGACCGGCCTCGGCTTGTGGGTGAGCCACGAAATTATCGCCAAACACAACGGGCTTCTTCACGTGCGGACGCGCGCGGCCGCGCCGGACAAATCTTCGGGAACTGTCTTTCAGTTTTTTGTTCCCGACGATCCGCGCTTGGCGAACGAATGATCCCAGGATAGGCGCAAAGCCATTCCGCGCAGGAGCACCTGCCCGCACCCCGGGATGCAAAGATCTAGCCCAGGGCCTTGCCCGTGAAACCCCCCTTTGAAATCCCTTTGTCTGCGAGCCACTCTTGACCGGTTAGGAGTGGCTCGGAATTTTGGTTGTTGTCGTTCTCGTCACGATCCGAAGCGCAAGAATCGAACCGGATGTTGGCGCCACTGCCGGGCGCGGATGGTGGTGTAGTTTTCGAGCGGCATAACTACTCAGAGCGGACGGTCCGTCGCTATCTGGATTCGTGGAATGGTTCGTCCAACACTTCGACAAGCGCCCTGACAAGCTTTCCTGCAACGGTGAGGAGTGCGTCGAAGCATGTCCGGCCGTCGCAATCGCTTCGCGTGGCGGACAGGACCAGAGAAGAAGTGACAACGCCGCGGTGGCTTAGTGGACGCGGACGATGAAGCAGTTGGGATTGGTCATCTGGTTCCAGCCGGCGGCCAGTTCCCCGTTGCTGGGACGCTTTGGGTCGTCCTCCAAGCTGCCGCGGTAGCGGCCTGTCCGGGCATTGCCTCCTTGAATCAACTGGTTGTCGGGAACGTGCTTGTAGCCGAGTTGGAGGGCCCCGGCGATCCACTGCACCTTGATGGTGGCCGAGAGGGGATTAACGCTGCCAATGGGCGGGGTGAGGCCGGCGAACAACCTGTAGATGCGTGTTGTTGCAGGAGCGCCCAGGGCGTCGAAAATATGCCGCGTCTCGTCGTCGACAGTGGGCCGAAGCATTCCGTTGACGAAGACGTGGAGAGATCCGGCGGGGTGGAGGGCGCCCTCGCCGCCCTGGACCATGGCGATGAATGCGTCGGCCCCGATGCGATTGACGGTTGCGTCATTGGGGGGGATGTGGACAGCGTAGAGTTGGTTGGGCGCGGCGAAAACCGCGCCCAGGCAGCCGGCGATGCCGGTGATGCCGACATGAGCTTGGTCACATCCGTATTCGAACATCTGAGCGTAGTAAATGGCGTTGCCTCCTTTCGCGTTCCCGGCCCGCTGGGTTGGGTGTGGACCATGCGCGCATACCCCTCCCGGACGCGCGCCCGGCGAGGTTGAGGTGGACCTTCGACAACCCGACCTGTTGTCTAAGCGCCTCAGTTTACCATGATGGGCGCGAACGCAGGCCAGGATGTGAGATCGCGGCGCGGTGGGACTGGGTTCAAAGCATGGCGATGCTGTAGACGGTTACGGGGCTCGGGGCGAGGGCGGCTTTGAGGACTTCGGATTGAATTTGCGCGGCTGGTTTGTATATCTGGGACGAATCACTCCCATTCCCTTCATGACTCTGGGGTCATCTACGCATTGGCCACGCATCGCTGGCAGTTGGTCGGCAAGAACGAAGCCGCAGGCGCCGCGGACGCTGGATTGTGCCCTACACTGGAGCTATTGGACTTGGAGAGTTCACTCTATCGGTTCAACCAGGATTGAGCTCTCTTTGATTAGAGGCTGGTTCTGATTCAATCTCCATAGACTCACCGCATCACCGGCAAACACCTGCGGCTTCCTTCTTACCCCCAAATCGAAAACGCCTCGGATCAGCTTCGAGGCTTCGGCACAGCCATGCAGCCGAGGCGTTTCCGATCTTGGCTAGCGGCCATCGTTACCTTTCACGTTTCTCCGCCCGGTCGCCCGCAATGTCCGGTTTGGCCGTTCTACGGACATGTGACGCGCTGCCGGACTCAAAGGTACCCCGATAGGCGAGTGGTTTGGCGATTTGGCATCAATTGACTCCCACGGACGGTCCAATGACAGCTAACCTGACTCACCTTGACATTCTACCTGAACACTCAATATGATCGCCTAGAATGTCTACCCGAGAACAAAACGAGCGGATCGAACTCCTGCAAGGCACGTTGGACCTTCTGATCCTCCGCACCCTGCAACGTGGGCCGCTGCACGGCCATGCCATCGCGAAGGCGATCGAATTTCGATCGGACGAGGTGCTCCAGGTCGAACAGGGCTCGCTTTATCCGGCGTTGCATCGGCTAATCAGGCGGCGATGGATCTCCGCCGAAGACGGAACTTCAGAGAACAACCGCCGAGCGAAGTTCTACGCACTCACAGCCAAAGGCAGAAGACAGCTGACGGTAGAAGCCGGCAAGTGGGACAAACTAGCGCGAGCAATCGCGCAGATTCTCAGCCCCGGAGAGCAGGAGGAAGTATGACGCTTCGCAAACGCATGCTTGCAAATCTTGAGCAGGACATTCGCGACCATCTCGAAAGGGAAACCCAGGACAATATCGACCGCGGAATGTCTCCAGAGGATGCGCGCTTCGCTGCGCTGCGCAAGTTCGGGAACGTCGTGCGGGTCAAAGAGGAGATCTGGGAAGTGTGGAGCATTGTGTGGGTTGAGCAACTTCTTCAGGACGTCCGCTTCGGCGTTCGGACATTGTTGCGGAGTCCGGGCCTTACGGTCGCAGCCATCATAGCGATCGCGCTGGGGGTCGGTATCAATGTCGGGATTTTCTCGGTCTTGAACGGCCTGGCGCTGCGGTTACTGCCTGTTCCGCGCGCGCAAGAGCTATTGAGCGTAAACCAGGTCATCCATTTTCAGGGGCGCGGGGATCGATATATTCACAACGGTGCGAACTGGTTCTCCTACTCTGAATATCAGGACTATCGCGATCATAACCATGTCTTTACCGGGCTGGTGGCCTACGAACCTTACATTGATGCAAACCTTCGCGATACCGACGTACGGCAGATCCTGGGGACCGCGGCCACCTGCAACTACTTCGATGTTTTGATCGAACATCCTTCACAAGGGCGGGGCTTTGTCGATTCCGATTGTAGAAGTCGCGGGGCAAATGCGGTTGTGGTCGTCAGCAACGATCTGTGGCGAGGGAGATTCGGGTCTGATCCTTCGCTGGTCGGCAAGAAGGTTGTTCTCAACCAGACTGCCTATACCGTCATTGGCATAGCGCCTCCTGGATTCACCGGCGCCGAGCCGATTCCGAGCGCCTTCTGGGTGCCTCTCACGATGCA
>JASHTU010000672.1 GCA_030040395.1 Acidobacteriaceae bacterium | reverse complement strand
ATGGGGCCAGCGACGTCTTCCGGATCGACTTCGAATGTCCGACCAATCGGATTTTCGTTCGGAAAGAACTTCTGCGCGAGCGCATGATTCACGACTGCAACCTTCGGGGAACTCACAGTGTCGTGATGATTGAATGCGCGCCCTTGCAGGATCGGGATATCGAGCGCATCAAAGAAATCTACGCCGACGCCGATTGTTTGCATGCGTGCGGAATCCTTTTCCTGCGGACGGCCTACTATGTGGAAGATCGATCCGGAGTGCCCATCGCCGATGATGCCGATGCTGCTGACTGTCACCGAGCGCACTCCTGGAAGATACGCCAGCTTTTCCTGCAGTTGCTTAAAATAGGCCGTCATTTGCGCATCACTGTAGCGAGCGTGGGGAAGGCTGAGGCGGAAGAGCAGGATGTGATTTGTTTCAAAGCCCAGCGGAATGCGATTGAGATTGAACAGCGTGTGTGCGAAAAGCCCCGCGCCCATCAGCAGGATCGCTGAGAGCGCAATCTGACCCATCACAAGGCTCTTGTCAAACCAGAGCCTGTGCCGATTGGCAGTGGCGCCTGCCGTTTCCCGGAGTCCGGCATGGCCAGCAGCTCGCGTCGCTTGCCATGCGGGCGCCAGCCCGAAGAGGATCCCGGTCACAAAAGAGATTCCCAGGGTGAACAGAAGCACACGCCAGTCGAACGCCACTTGCACCGGTTCCGGCCCGGATGAATTCGCCAACAGCCTTGGGATTACATTGCGGCCAAGATAGCCGAGCAGCAAGCCCCCCGCCCCACCGAAGCTGGAAAGCAATACGCTTTCGGTCAGCATTTGTCCTACGATGCTTCCGTGGCTAGCTCCAAGCGCCAGTCGTGTACTCAACTCACGCTGCCTGGTCGCCGAGCGCGCAAGGAGTAGATTGGCCAGATTGAGACAAGCCAGCAGCAGAACCAACCCGCCCAGCGCGAGCAGCACATAGGACGGCCGCGCATACTCTCCTCGCAAATAGTCCAGCCCGCGGTCGCCCGGCTCCAGCTGCAGGTGGAATCGATTTAGGTCCCCGGTCCGTTTCAGCACAGGCAGCGCCGCCTGTCGCAGCGTTGCATCAAGCTCCGCCTGCGCTCGCCCATCTGAAACCTCCGGTCGCAGTCGGACCAGGATCTGAACCCACCATGATTGCGGATTATCGAGGAGCGAGACGCTTCCGTTCTGCGCCCTGGGCAGGACAAGCGGCTGCATTGTGAGTGGAACGAAGATTTGCACGGAGCTTCCCATCTGCAGGCCCGCAAAACCCCCGCTGATGACGCCGGCGATCGTAACCGGAACGCCATTCAACGAAACTACTTTTCCCAGAGCCAGTGGAGAGCGCGCAAACCGCTGCGTCCAATATCCATCGCTGATGACCGCCGCGGGGCCGCTCCCTGGCCCGGAGTCATCGGCCGCAGTCAGTGTTCGACCCAGCTCTGCTTGCACGCCGAGAGACTGAAACCCATTGCCGCTGATCATTTCTCCATTGATCATCTCCGAATGCCCATCGATGGTCACCGCCATGGGAGCATCCTTGAAAGCAATCAGCGCCTGAACAGCATCGGTCCTCTCGCGCATCGCCTCGAGTACGGGATAGGAGAATCCATTGCCGGTAAGACCGCCGCTTGCATTCGCTCCCACATCGCCCCAGACCGGAGGAACCGGTTGTTCCAGACCGCTGACCCAGGTCAGCATCCTCAATTGATCGGGGTTCGCCACGGGCAGCGTGTCGAACAACACTCGTTTTGCCGCCGTGAATATCGCCGTATTGGCGCCAATGCCAAGGGCAAGCGAGGTGATGGCTACGAATGCGAGCAGTGGATTCCGTTGCAGTTGGCGCAGACCAAAGTGCAAATCCCGCCATAATGTGACGAAGATGGGGAAGGACATTTGTTCGTCGTGGCGCTCTCTGAGTAGAGTTGCATTCCCAAACTGGCGCTGCGCCGCAGCCCTGGCGTCCTCGGCCTCCATGCCCTGGAGGATGAAGCGGTCCGTCAGCATCTGAATATGCAGTTGGATTTCGTCTTCGAGTCCGTGGCCGGTGCGTCGCCGGTCAAAGAGCCCCCGAAGCCTTGCCGTGAACACGCGAATCCAGATGATCACCGCTATTTCTCCCCTTGGAGGCTGAGTACGCGGGCGACGACGCCTGAGAAGCGCTCCCAACTCTCTGTTTCGACCGCAAGCTGGTTGAGGCCGCTCCTGGTTATCGAGTAATACCTTGCTCTTCGATTGTTCTCTGAAACACCCCATTTCGCCGCGATCCAGCCCCGCTGATGCAGCCGCAAAAGCGAGGTATATACCGTGCCTTCATTCAACATCAGTACATCTTCACTCACCTGTTCAATGCGTCGCGCGATCCCGAACCCGTGCTGTGGGCCCAGCGCATGGAGGGTCTTGAGAATCATCAGGTCAAGCGTGCCCTGCAGAACTTCCTGTTTTTCCGCATTCATGTGAGCAGTCCTTTCCTATGGGCATTGCAAAGGTAGCATCATTCCTTTGCAATGTCCATAGGAGAATCCTCGCGGCCTTCTCCAAACTTCTGTCTGGATTGCCGGTAACCGGGCAATACTCATCGAGAATGGTTTGCGCACCGAATGCAGGATCGGGATCGGCAAACGGGCGCGTTGCCGATTCTTTCGATGCAGCCAATCACCAATCTCCGCACAGCGCCGGCCCGCCGACCCGCTAACTCGCCTCTTCACAAGAATTTTTGCCTTGATTTGCAGGCTATTTCGCGCCTTTCGTCGTAATAGGAAGTGTCCAGGCCGGAAAAGCGGATCGCATCAGCGGAAATCGTCCATCCGATTCTCCGGGGAAGTCCCTGTCCGGAAGCAGACCGCATCGCGAAAGCGCCGTGCGAACTCGGACCAAGTGCCAATCCAACGGTGTTTCGGAGGCATTTGATGAACAATTGCGTTCAAAAAAACCGGCAAAGTTTGCCCCAAAAGCTGAAATGAGAGAAAACTAACGCCTTTGTTTTCTGATACCTGTAAGCAGGTTGCCTATAATCAGACAATTACAGCGATTGCCTCCATCGAGCCTTTAGAATGAAACGATTGCTCAGTCAGGACGGGGTGAAGGTCGGAGCCGTTCAAAAAGTCAACCCCCGACCCCTCCCCACAGAAAATTGGGCTCACATTTCGTCCGCCGAGGGTCCGTACGTTCCGGGAATCCTGGCTCCGAGCAGACGCAGGTACACGCCCAGTTGCGCCCGGTGGTGCACCATATGGCTCATCACCGCCTCGCGAAAGACCTGATGGCGCGGTTCGTCGATGAATTTCTGCCCGCCATAGATGAACTGCCAGTGCTGGTCCCATTTCTCCATTGGAATCGCGCCCAGTTCCTCGCGCACCCCGGCCAACTCCTGGTCGAACTTTTTGAGCAGCGCTTCCTTGCTCGCCGGCACATACGGATCCCACTCGTGGTCGGCGGCGAACTCGAGCTTGTCCTGCTTCAAAGTCCCGTTGGCCCAATCCCCGACCATATCGGTTAAATGGCCGGCCAACCGGCCCAGGCTCATCGATTTGGGATGGGGTTTGTAGTTGAAATCGGCATCGGCGGGGATGGCTTCTAGCATTTTGCGGGTTTTGGCCGTCTCCCGGTCGTATTCAGCGATTAAGTCCTTTTGAAAGTTCATTCGGCAACCTCCTCGGGTGCGAAAACAGCATAGCTGATTTTTCTCAAAAAGGCGAAGAAAAAGCGATAAAAATTCCCCCTCCGCCAGACCTGGATCGCAATAACCCGGCTCTTCGGGGCAATGCGCGCTGGCTTGTCGGGGATTCTGCCCGTCTCGTTATAATGCTCGCGTGCTTAACCGAAGGTCCGTCCTCAAGAGTCTCGCCGCCGCACCGCTGGCTGCTTCCGCATTGCGCGGCGCGGCCCAGCCGCCGGGAAAGGTGAAAATCACCGGCTTCGACATCCACAAGGTTTCCGTTCGCTGGCGCGACCTGATGTTTGTCGAGGTGCATACGGATGCCGGCATCACCGGGCTCGGTGAAGCCACGCTCGAGGGCCGCACCGACATTGCTGAATCCGCGGTGCGCTGGCTAGAGCCGGAGTATGTCGGCCGCGATCCCGCTGGCCCGGAGGAACACTGGGATCGCGCCTATTACATGGCTTCGCGCTGGCGCAACGGGGCGGCGCTGATGACCGGATTGTCGGCCATCGACATAGCCCTCTGGGATATTCAGGC
>JASHTU010000671.1 GCA_030040395.1 Acidobacteriaceae bacterium | reverse complement strand
AACACGGTCATGGTGTCGCGCTCGGGCCGCTGAACACGCAACACGTGGCCGAAGCAGTCGTACCACATTTTAACGACGTTTCCGACGGCATCGGTATGCTCGATCAGATTCCCTTTCACATCGAAAGCGTACGAACTGGTCAGTGTGCTTCCTGATAGTTGTTCCTGTATGGTGACAATGCGGCCAGTAGCGTCGATCAGGCTGCTGGTTATTTTTCCGCTTGCGTCCACCTGTTGCACCTTGCCCGGCGCAAAGGTCCAGGAGGTGATATTGCCGTCGGGATCGGTCAGGGTGAGTTGCCGGCCTAATGCGTCGTAGGTGTACGCCGTGCTGGGAACGGCAGCCGCGGGAAGGCTGTAGGCGGACGACGCCGGACGCCAGGCGACGTATTGGCGCGCAACCAGGCCGCGGGCATTCGCGACCCGGCTCACCACCGAAATTTCGCCCAGCTCGTCCACCTCGCGCGCCTCGAGCTCGCGGCCGTCTCCGCCGTAGACGATCCTCCGGTCTTCGGTGTCGGTTGAGCCGCTCGACGCGCGCAACGACTGACTCGTAAACGGCGGAACGCTCGCGGTGTCGTAGGTAAACGTGAAGGTCGGCAGTTCCGCGATGTCGCCTGGTTCTACCCGCGCCACAATCCGCGCGAGCGCATCGAAAGAAGCAGAATATGTTTGGCCGGAAGCGTCCGTTAACGTCGCCACCCGTGAGGTGCGATAGTCATACGCCGCAGTGACGGTATTGCCCGCCGGATCCGTGACTTTGACCGGGAAGGTTTGATTGGCATCGTAAACGACGCTGAAAACTCCGCCGTTGGGCCCTTCTACTGTGCCGCTCAAACCGCTAGCGTTCATTTTACGTACGTAACGTCCCTGATCGATCCACCAGCCCTGGCTGTCAGTGCGGCGATAGTAATGATAGGACGAAAAATCCGGTGTGGCCGCCCCATAGGCCGCCGTAACCGCGGTGTCCGTGATGGCGAGCGACGATCGACGAGTGACGAGACCCTGGGTTGCCGTCTGCCCTTCGGCGGCATTGTCGTAGACAATTACCTGGTCGGCCACGATGGCGCCACTGCCATCCGACTGCTGCACGCGGAATGGCTTGGAAAGAAACCGGCCGGCGGGGTCGGTGGCATAGGTGGTTTGCGTGCGCAACTGTTGAACCGTGGTTCCGCTGCCCGACTGGGCGGTCTCTGTTGCATCGATCACATTGCCGTTGGAATCCCATGCATTGTTCGTGGTTGTGATGGTCGAGACCGGCGTAGCTCCGCACTCGAAGACAGTTTGGAGGGTGGTGACAAGGCGCGGCACGAACACTGAGCCGCCGGCGGTCGTCTCTGTCACCACCGTCCAGGTGTACTCCGAGCGGTCGTATGGGTTGCCGGCGGAAGGCGATCCATCCTCACCGTACCGCTCGCGTTGATAAAGCCGTCCGCGAATCGCCCTCAGAGATTGGCGGGTTTGATCGTCAAGCGGGGCCTGCGGCTGGGTAGGGTCGACGCCAATGTGAAACCAGGACGAGGTCAGTAGGGTGGGAATGCCGGCATCCCCTTCGTCCTGCTGGTCGACCTGGCCGAATCCGGCGAACTCGCGCAGCACGCCGTCGTAACGGCCGTTGTGGTAGGCGAATGTGCTGGTCTGCACGTTGCCGGTTGCCTGGTCGGTAATGGTCAGCTTCTTTACCACGGGCACCGGGATGGGCAATGTCGTGGACCAGGGGTCGCCGGCTGCCATGGCGCGCGCCGCTTCCTGCGCGGAGGTCGTGTACACGACCGTGGTGGAGAGCCCGATCCCGTTATCGAACTGCGTCAATAGCCGCGGGGCGACTGAACCCAGAAAATCGAGGTAAAAATACTGCGTTCCCTCGCCGAAGAGGCCGTTGGACGTCCACACGATTCCGGCGACGCCGCTTCCGGTCATGTCGGCGAGCCGGGGCTGCTGGATCGCGGCGGTGGGCACATAGTCGATGTTGACCGGCGGCCCGAAAGAAAGGCCCGATTGATTGACCCAATAAGTGACGCAATCGGAATCGAGATAAATGATGTCGGCGATTCCGTCGCCGTTAACGTCGCTCACGTAGATGCGGTCCAGGCGCAGATCGAAGGGCAGAGAGGGGGAGTTTGCCATCAACACCGGCGTGTCCCACCGGCCGTTGCCGAGATACGGCCAATAAGTAACGCCGCTCCCGCTGACGCGGATGATGTCATAGCTTCCGTCGCCGGTCATGTCGGCGAGGAAAATTTGGGGGTCGCTCAAGTCGACATCCGGCGCAATCCCCTCAGGAACCACGCGCGGGAGGGCGGACCATCCTTCGGCACCTGCGCGGTAGTAGAGCGTCAACCCGAAATCCGACGACGTAAGCATGTCGGGAATTCCGTCGCCATTGAGGTCCACAACGCGGACACCGGGCGACGCGACCGCCGGCGCCGGCGCCTGTTGCCAGGTCACAGGCTCACCGAAGCAGCTTCCAGCCATGCGCGGCACATAACCCGCCAGCGGCTGATCGTAACGGATGAGATCGGCTAGGCCGTCTCCGTTCATGTCGGCGAAAGCAACGGCGGCGTTAGCCTGCGCAAAAAGAGGAACCTGACCAGCCGTTTGAGGTCCCTGGAAACCTGCGTTGCCGGTGTTGCGCCACACATAGGCTTCGCCACCCGCGGCAATCTGTATCACGTCGGGCAGGCCGTCGCCGTCCCAGTCGATGAGATCGGCGCGCCGCGACGGTCCAAGAGTGAGAGCCGGCAAGCCGATTCCATCGCCCGCGAGCCGGACAAGCGAAGGATTGCCGCCCACAGCATAATCCAAAGTGAGCGCCGGGGCCGCAAGCACCGCGCCGGTTTCATCCAGCCCGGATAGAGTGACCGTGGTAAGCAGCGAGGCGCCGCTGGCAGCATCAGCGGTGTAGGCCAGCGTCCATCGCCGCACTGCCGGTTGCGGGTCACCGACGAGTTGCAATTCTATCTGCGTACAGCGGAGACCCGTGGTGATGGTAAAGCCGGAACGGCCCGACCGGAATGCATCCGCCCGTGTTTCGTAGGTAAAAACAATGCGGTAAGCGCCGTAGGCAATCGTGTCGAGGTAGAGCTGTCCGCCGTCCGTACGCCAAGTGAAGGTCGCCGTGTAGCTCAACGCATCCACGATGCTTTCGAGATACCAGGCAAAGATGTTGGCCGGATTCGCCGGATCGGCGAGACGCGCGGCCGCGTCCACGCCAAGGGTATACAAGGCGCCGTCGCGCGTCATCATGGTGAAGCCGGAGCCCGATTTTTGAATGCGCCATGCCCCACCGTCAACTTGCGGCCGGTAGGCGCCGTTTCCCGTTGGCACAAGTAGCCCCGCGCCTTCCAGAAGTATCGGATCATTGCCGTCGTAATTCGGAAAACCGTATTCCGTGTCGATGAGCAATCGCGGCAGAGAGATGGAAAAACCTAAGCCAAAGGGCCCGTTTCCAGCCGCTGTGCTGTACTGGAGGGTGAGCCGCGGACCGATATCGTTAGGCCCGTTCGGGGTGTCGATGGGGATCGAAAGACCGCCGGTTCCGGTGGAGAGGTCCGGCGTGAACGTAGCCCCGATGCCCGCAACGTTGCCTCCGCCTCCGGGCAGCGATGGAACCTGATCGCTGAAGCCGATGTCACTCATATGGGTTACGCTCGCGGGGTGTAACTGTAGCCAAGAACCAACGCGATATTTCCGATCCCAGATAAAGAGAGTTTTCCTCCCGGCGCCAGCGATGGATTGTCCGCCGCGGTCATGGTGATGACATACGCGCCCAGCGCGGTTCCGCTGGCTAGCGGCGCCCACGGGCTTGCAGACACTGTCGAATCGATCACCCCATTGGCGTCAGTCGGCGCGCTGATGGCCGCCGTATGCGCAGGGGTGGCCAACTGCACCTTGAGGCCGCTCGGCGAAAGGCCGCCAACCGTGGAGAGGACTACGCCGATGGAGGTGATGACCGGCGAGCGCTGATTGTAGGCAAAGTCCCGCTGCGCAAGCGAAATGGACATCGCCCCTGAATTCTGGAAGGCGAAAAATGCGTCAGGATAGACCCAGCGCAGGGGAATGCCCCACTGGCTCGAAGCCGCGCCGGGTCGCCCCGCCAGCGCCGCGATTACCTCGGCTTGGAGCCCCGGATCGTAACGAGCCTCATAGGTAAACGTCAACTGCACGTCGGTGAGCGCGCCATAGTCAATATCGTTTTCCGAGGGCGGGATCGACAGCGTCCAGGTGGAGCACACGCCGGCGCCCTCAAAGATCCGCAGCATGCCGGGAATCGGCTGAATGACGATCGCGTCGTTGCGCGGACTGTAGTCGGAGATCACAAGGGTTTCCTTGTTTTGCACGCGATATTTCATGCCGCCATTGGTGGTGGTCCAGTTGGCCGATGGCAGCCGATAGGTGGAAATGCCGCTATTGGTGAGGCTGCCGCTGACGCCGGTTGGCGGAACAATGCCTTGAAGCGCGACTTCAACCGTCTGAATGCGGCCCGCGTATGTGCCGGGATACAGCATCTCGAAGTCGTCAAGCGTGGTCTGGAAGTCCATCGCGCCCGTTTTGCGGAACTGGCTCTCAAAGAGATAGCCGTAACGCTCGGCCAGAGATATGGTCTGCTTCACCGGCTGGGGCTTCGTGGTCGTGTTCGTAATCAGATCGTAGGTGAAGTTCTGGATGTCGGCCATCAACGCGTCCGCGCCCAGCAGCCCGTTCACTTCATCCGAGGAATAGTTGGTCTTGATGAGCTGCAGCGATTGATCGGTCTCAAAGTTGTAGGCCTGCTGCATCATTCTGGCGACCTTCAACGCCATTTTGAAATAGCGCTGATAAATCTTCAGCATTGCATTGCCCATGCGCTGCCACACGTCCGGCGTAAAGGTTTGGGCGTCGAATGTGGCAACGTCAGCCTGGACGGACGAAACCCGCAGGTTGGCGGCGTTGAGCTCGGCCTGGGCGGCGTTTTGTTGCGCCGTGGAAGCTTTCAGCTCGTCCTGAGCTTGCGTAGTTGCGGCCTGCAGCTCCTGGGCTTGGCGCTGCATCGAATCGACTTCGTATTGCTGATTCAGCCGCGCCGAAGTCAAGCCTTCAGCAGCCGCAAGCGTGGCCGAGCTGCCGCTCAGGTTGTAGTTGCCCGACATCATCTGGCTTGCATAGCTGTTCAAAGCGCTGGAGTCTCCGTTGTCGCCGCCGTTCAACTGCGCCTGGAGCGCCGAGTGCATAGTCCACTGGCTGGACAACGATGCGTACTCCGTGGCGTCGTTTTGAGCGTCCGTCGCCCGTTGCTGCGCGAGAGTGACGCCATCGGAGTAGACCTGGGTCTGCGCCTGAGCCGCCACCAGCTGCATCTGCGCGGCCGTCGCTTCCGCCTGGCTTTGTGCGACGTTGTCGTTCAATTGTTGGAGCGTCAGCGTGCTTTGATCCGCATTGTTCCAGAAGCTGATGACGCTTTGCTCGGCGGAGATAGCCAATTGCGCAAAATTGATCGCCACCTGCTGCAAATAGTCGAAGGTCCAGATGGGCACTGAGGCTGACCAGACGCCCCAGAAATCGAGCCCGGCGGCGATCTTGATCAACTGCTGTTCCACGTCGACGATCACCGCGGCGATCTGCGGATTGACGTTCAGGGTCGTCACCGTGGACAAGGATGCAATCACTTGCCGGGCGACTGTCCATGCCGGCTTGAGGCCGGCCAGAGTATACAAGGAACTCGTTGGCGCAGCCATGGCCGGCGTAAGCACGTTGGAGTAGATCGGCAACGCGCTCGCCGGGTCGCCTCCCTTGAAGAGCGAGTTTCCCCAGTCAAGATAGAGGTTTGCCAGCCCGATCCAGACATAAGGCGCTTCGATCGTGGCGTTGAGATAGGCATAGCCGGCAGCCTGCAGGTAATACGTTTCGGCCGTGGCGTAATCGCCCAAAGCCTGATAGCACTCAGCCAAGGCCAGGGGGATCACATAGTAGTAGTCGTGGGGCAGCGCCAGGGCAACATCCGCCGGCTGCTGCGGGGAGAGCAGAACGTCAGGCAGCGTGGTGAGGCCGATGCGCGCCGTATATACGGAGCTTGTAATGGAATCAGTCGAAGGCCCCGATCCGGCGGCCCAGGTAAACTGGGCCAGCTTGCCCGCGACGATCGTGAACGCACTGCGGGTTTGAATCAACGTGGACGGCAGCGGCAGCTTCGCAATGATTGGCCCAATCGGGTGGTCAATAATGCCGATCGGTTTCGTGATGATGGGAGTGGCGACGTGGAGCTCTGATGCAGCCGGGCTCGTTGCCGCTCTTGCTGCGATTTCGACAGGGGACGTGACTTCAACCGGAGCCTTACTCACCACAGGACTCAACGTGGGCGCGCTTGCCACAGGGGCGCTCGCCGCGGGAGCGCTCGTCGCCGGAGCGGCGGTCGCCGGGGCGCCCGCTGCCGGAGCGCTCGTGGTCTGTCCCAGTGACGAGATCAGGGTCGGATCCGCCGCCTGAGCGCGCTGCTGGTAAAAGGCCGCGGCCTGGGTCATTCCCTGGGCCGTATAATTCTGTGCAAGCTGCCAGTCTGAAAGAGCTCCAACCGCCTGGGAACTGGACAACTGCGAACTGGAGATGCCGGTCTGATCGACAAGCGCGGTCGCTGAAAGCAGATTCGACGCAATGGCCACACGGGATCGGGGAGCCGGCGTGGGCGTGTTGACCGGAAGCACGTTCCAATACTCCGCAGACGCGCTCAGCAGGCCGGTGAAAAGCGTGGGGTCTGTGGTCAACGTAAAGCCCCGACCGCCGGGGGTGAGAAACGAAGGGTCGATTAACCCATAAATTTGCCCCGCCGCTTTCTGGTAGTCATTGATCGCGGTCTGGTACTCTCTGGCGAGATATGCGGCGTTGGCGGAAGCCAGAGTCGATTCGATCGACGCCAGCGTCGCGGTTTCAGGGCTGGCCCCGATGACAGCAGTACCAATCAGGTTCGTGGAGTAGCGCAGGGAGTAATAGTTCTCTGCAAACTTGGCGGTCATCTTCAAAACCTCCCCCAAACAGTCTTGTTTTCTTCTGCGCCTTTCAATAACATCATTTGCTGGTCCTTAGCCTCCGGGAGTCATCCTTCGGTTCACCGGTCTGGCGCTCACCTTTGGCGCGCGACGTCGAACTGTGCGATGGATTGCTGCGCTTGTTTACGGGCCTTAAGCCTTGGGAATGGTGGCATCACAGCCCGCGTCCTCATCGGAGGAAGTGCGATCCTTATAACATGAGGTCAATCAAATGGTCCATTGTGATAGTGCCGATGGACCAGGTTTCGTTTCATCGATACCAAAGATCGATGAGTCGCCGGCGAGGAAAAGGCTGTTCGAATGTGGGGAGAAGATCCGTCAAAGGTCATCATCGCCGGCCGACCACTCTGGTTGCTTCGCCACCGGTCCTAAGGAACCCAGTTTGCCCACTCTTAGCGCCAGAATGAGGTGTTCCTCCCAAATCGGGGGGCGCCCGCCAGCAGTTCGACGATCCGGTTGTCGCGCAGCCAGAGGGTCTTGGTATAGCTTGACGTCGGGGTCGGTCTTTGCGCGACGGCGGATATCAAGCTTCGGCGGTATTGTTCTTTGCTGGGAAGTTGACCGGGGTCGGGTTCACAGGCTTGAACTGGGCTGCTAGCTGGGGTGTGGAGTGAATCTCGGAAGCATTTATATCGTCGGCTTTGTTCACCTCCACGCCGAATATTTAGCTAGGGCCAAACGTGTTGCTGGTGACAATCACCAGCTTTCCGTCCGGCGAGAACCTCACGTTGGGTTCCAGGTGCGACTCGCGTGGTGGAGAACCCTTCGAGTGCTGAATCTTGCCCAGAATCTGCTTAACCGGGCAGATCGTTTACGCTCAGGGCAATCGTTCGAGTGCGGGCGGGCGCCAAATGCCGTCGAGGATGGCCTGCTTCGGCCAGTACAAGCGGATTGTGAGATTGAAGGGGTTAGCGCCGGAAGCCAGCCAGTTCGACTGGCGATCTTGCCCAGGGTCCTGGTTCTGTATGTAGAGGTCGAGAGCACCGTCAGGGTTGAACTTCAATTTGTCGCGATCGCCGATGGCGTAGCGATTGATGGGGTTCGCGATGAAGTAGCCGTCCTTGTCGTAGGCAGTGACGGACCAGAACGCGAGCACGGGAGGCAAATTCGACGCGTCCAAATGCATGCGATATCGCGTCGATCCGTTAAGAGCCTGCGCACTGCCATCCGCCGAACTGCTCATGTACACGGCGTCTTCAGGAGGGTTTGCGCCGATTGCGATGCGGGCGGTCGCGGCGCGCGCTACGTAGTCGGTTCCATAGCGGCCGAGGACGCCCTGGAACGACCTCCATCCCGGCGTCGACACTCCGGCAGAGGCAACGAATTGCTCGATATGTGCCGCGGCGGCTCGTGCACCTTCATCCAACGCCTGAAGCTGCTCGAGTGTGAGTTTGATGGGATCGAAGTCCTGACCGAAGACCAGGCCGATGCGGGCGAGGTCGTGGACCATGGGTCCGTCAGCGGCATGCGGTGGATCGGTCTTCATCTCCTGCGCGAAGGTTGCGAAGAACTCTGCCGGCTGCATGGTTTTCACGCGGTCGAGCGGCGATACCCCGGTCGCATGTTGCATGTTCAGCGGCTGTGGCGCCTGCGCCCCCACTTTGCCCGGATACTCGCTGAGTGGCGCCAGGCGCATACCATGCTGGAAGGTGTGGACATTGTCATAGTCGCTGGCGCCGTTCGTCTGCGTACGGCCGAGCAGCCAGACGTGGTTGGTCGGCGCATCTAACCGAACCACGTGATCCGGAAGCCTACCGCTCCAGCCAGGTCCGACAACTGCGTACCATGCTTCGCTGGTTCCAGTTGTTCGTTTTCCGGGATCGGCGAACGTCTCTGTCCAGGCATCCATGAATTGCAGCAGATAGAGGCGGCGACCGGAATCGGGAACATGCAGTAGCAACGGTTCCTTCGATACGTCGAGCCACGCCGTTGAGTAAAGTGTGTCTGCGTTCGGACGGACGATCAGCCGAAAGTTCGCGTCAGGGAACTCGGCAACATGCGTCAGATGATTGAGCGGCATCGCGGCCCCGGTCGCCTCCATCTCGACGAGCGGATACGCGTAGATATAGGCGCGCTCTGCAATCTGCTTCACTTCACTCGGACTCGGGTTTTGTGCGATCGCCATGGGCACAATGACAGATGTTAGGGTGTATCGACATATACGAGCGGGCAGCGACGGGAGCCATTTTTTCTCAGATCAAGGAGAGAGGAGCGACGCATACCGGGCGTCTGCTAGCGACGAACGACGCAGGGATGAGGGAAAATGGCCCCGTCCCTCCGGGTTGCGGCGCAAATTGGGCTATACTTCGTTGTCGGCCTCGACCTTGGAGCCGCCAAAGCCTTCGGCCTCCGCCTCGTCTGGCCCAATTTTCGCTCGCAACGCTGCCCACCCGTATATGTCGATACACCCTAGCGCAAGCGTCGCAGACATACGATGGCTCTCGTTTCATTCGACTCCTCGCGCATGGGTATTGCGCTTGTTCTGCGTCTGACCCAAAGGTCGGAAGACGAGAAGACCCACAATAGCCAGGTTTATCAGCGAATAGGATCGACAACAATGCAAGGAGCTCATAGACCCTCTTTGTCGTCGTTGATGTCGATTCACTTGCCTAGTAACGCTAGGAGAGAAAGCTGGAGAGCAAATTGTGATCTCAGTTGGGCAGAGATGTCAACAAGCAGCCCCCAGGGAGAAGCTGGGCAAATGTCCGCTTCCTTAGTACACTGCGTCGGCTAACGGATTCGTAAACCTCAAATGGATTCGGCACTTACAAGCTGGCCAGTAGGAAGGATTCTCCTCTTGGTGAATGTCAACTGTTGCCCACAGGGC
>JASHTU010000670.1 GCA_030040395.1 Acidobacteriaceae bacterium | reverse complement strand
CATTCGCGATGCCGGTTTCGTCTTCGAGGGAGAGAAAAACAAAGCCTTTCGCCGTACCCGGGCGCTGCCGGGCGATCACGCAACCGGCGACGCGGACATTCCGGTTGTTGGCGCAATTCGCGAGCTCATTCGCGGCGAGAATGCCTTCGCTGCGGAGGGCGGCGCGGTGATACGCCATGGGGTGCGGCCCGATGGTGAGGCCCGTGCCTGCGTAGTCAGCGGCAAGGCGCTCGTCGGTGGTCATTCTCCTCAGCGGCATGTTCCGGGCCGGGCTGCCATCGAGGGAGATTGGCGTGTGGCCTTCGCCATCTCCAATACCGCAGCCGCGCAACAACGGGCCGACCGGCCGGCCCGCCTCTTCCACTTGCCAGAGCGCATCGCGGCGATGCTCGACTTCGCCCAATGAGTTGAGCGCGCCGATGCGGGCCAGAGCAACCAGCTCTCCGCGGCCAAGCTCCGGCACGCGCCGGGCCAGATCGTCGACAGACGCGAAAACCCCATCCCGGTTGCGCGCCGCAAGTAGCGCCTCCGCCAGCGCTTGCCGCATCCCTTTCACGTAATTGAAGCCGATGCGCAGCGAGCGCGATGCGTCGTTTTCCGCCTCCACCGTGCACAGCCATTCGGAGCGTTGCACGTCGACGGGGCGCACCCGCAGCCCGTGCCGCTGCGCATCCTTGACCAGCACCGCCGGCGAGTAGAAGCCCATGGGCTGGTTGTTGAGCATGGCGCAGGTGAAAGCGGCAAGATAATGCACCTTGAGGTAAGCCGAGGCGTAGGCGATGAGCGCGAAGCTGGCCGCGTGGCTTTCAGGAAATCCGTACATCGCAAACGAAGAGATGCTTTGCACGACATTGTTTTGCGCCTCCGCGCCGATGCCGTTGCGCGTCATCCCCGCCCGCAAGCGGCCCTCCAGGTCCTTCATGCGCTGCATCGACCGGCGCATGCCCACGGCGCGGCGCAGTTCTTCAGCTTCGGCGCCGGAAAAGCTGGCCACGGTCATGGCCATGCGCAGCAACTGCTCCTGAAAAAGCGGCACGCCCAGCGTGCGCTTGAGCACCGGCTCCAGCGAGGGATGCGGATAAGTGACTTCTTCCTTACCCTGCCGGCGGCGCATGTAGGGGTGCATCATCTTGCCCACAATCGGACCGGGGCGAATGATGGCCACCTGCACCACCAGATCGTAAAAGCGCGTGGGCGCGTTGTGCGGAATCGACGCCATCTGCGCGCGGCTCTCCACCTGGAACATGCCCACGGTGTCGGCCTTGCGCAGCGTCTCGTACACCAGCGGGTCCTCGGGCAGCGCGGCCAGATCCGGGGCCCCCGCGGACAGGTCTTCGTCCGAGGGGTGGAGATCGGGGTCCCCGCGGACAGGTCTTTCGTCCGAGGGGTGAAGATCGACCTGCTCGCCGTAGTGGCGGGGGATGAGTTCAAGGCAATCTTTGAGCACGGCCATCATGCCCAATCCCAGCAGATCCACTTTGACGAGGCCCAGATCAGCGCAGTCTTCCTTGTCCCACTGCACCACGGTGCGGCCGGGCATCGACGCGCGCTCGATGGGAACCACATGATTGAGCAGCCCCGCGCAAATGACCATGCCGCCCGAGTGCTGGCCGAGATGGCGGGGCAGGTCCTGCATGCGCAGGCAAAGATCCAGATAGTGCGCGATGCGCGGATGACGAGCGTCGAAGCCCGCCTGCTCGAAATGGCGCTCCATGGTGTCGTTGGCGCCGCGCCACTCCCAATGACCGAACAAGCTCGCCAGCCGCGTCAACTGGTCCTCCTCGAACCCCAACGCCTTGCCCACTTCGCGCGCCGCCGAGCGCCCACGATAGGTGATGACGTTGGCGGTCATGGCCGCGCTCAGCGCGCCGTAGCGCTCGTAAACGTGCTGAATCACCTGCTCGCGCTCGTCGCCCGAAGGCAAATCGAGATCGATGTCCGGCCATTCGCCGCGGTTTTCGCTCAGGAACCGCTCGAAAAGCAGCTCCATGCCCACGGGATCGACCGCCGTGATTTCGAGCGCGTAACAAACCGCGGAGTTGGCCGCCGAGCCGCGTCCCTGCACTAGAAAACCTTGGCTCTGGCAGTAGTGGATAATCTCCCAGACGATCAGGAAATATCCGGAAAAGCCGAGCCTGGCGATGAGATCCAGCTCGTGCTGCACCTGCGCACGCGCTTTTTCGAGCAGATGCCGCTTGGCCGGTGAGCCGTAGCGCTTGCGGACGCCTTCCGCGACGCGTTTCGCCAAAAAACTGTCCATGGTCTCGCCTTCGGGAACAGGAAAGCGCGGGAACTCATAGCCCAGGTTATCGAGGGTGAATTCGAGCCGCTGGCTCACGATGCGCGTGTTGTCCACGGCCTCGGGAAGGTCGCGGAACAATGCGGCCATCTGCCGCGCCGGGCGAATCATGCGCGCGTCGTTGCGCGCCAGCAGCCGGCCTGCGCGGTCGAGCGTGGTGTGATGGCGGATGGCGGTAAACACGTCCAGCAGTTCGCGATCTTTCTCTACCGCGTAGCGCACGCCGTTGGTCGCGATCACGGGAAGGC
>JASHTU010000669.1 GCA_030040395.1 Acidobacteriaceae bacterium | reverse complement strand
ACGCTCGACGAGGTGGCGTGCAGGAACGTGCCGCAGATGGTGGAGGGTGAACCGGGCGCGGAGGGGATGTTTGCGATGAAGGGGAGTGCGCAGCCTTTTGTCGAGGAGCACCTGACGATTGGCGAGGTGATTGGCCCCGACGGGCGTGAGCGGGGCGTGGAGGTTCGGCATCGCGAGCAGGCCGGATCA
The DNA here is from genome assembly GCA_030040395.1 of Acidobacteriaceae bacterium. Classification (GTDB taxonomy): domain Bacteria; phylum Acidobacteriota; class Terriglobia; order Terriglobales; family Acidobacteriaceae; genus Telmatobacter. The sequence continues at coordinate 4,536 of JASHTU010000669.1, read as the reverse complement.
GGCAGGGCCGTGGCTTCGGATATTCCGGCGCTGCCGCCGATGCAGGAGTGGGTGAACGTGCGGACGCTGGGCGTGAAAGGAGACGGATCGGACGACACGGCGGCGCTCGAGGCGGCGATCCATGGGCGCCGGGTGCTGTATTTTCCGAGCGGCACGTACCGGGTGACGAACACGCTGCGGTTGCGGCCGGATAGCGTGTTGATTGGCTTCAATCCGGGAACCACGGTGATTACGGTGACCGACGACGCGGCGAAGTTCATGGGCGAAGGCGAGCCTTTACCGGTAATGGAGAGCGCGAAGGGCGGGGACGCGATGGTTAGCGGGATTGGGATCGCAACCGAGCTGATGGACCGGCGGGCGGCGGGGCTGGTGTGGCGCGCAGGCCCGCGGTCGATGGTGGACGATGTGAACCTGAGGGCCGGATTTGGACGCGGAAACCCGGTGCTGAGCCCGAATCTTCCCCGGCCGGGGGGGCCCGCGCAGGGTTTCGCGGCCTATGCAGCGGCGATGGGATCGCAATATCCGAGTCTGTGGGTGAAGGATGGGGGCGGCGGGATTTTTCGGGGCATTTGGACTTCAAATACGTTGGCAAGGGCGGGGCTGCTGGTGGAAAACACCGCAACGCCGAGCGTGGTGTACCAGATGTCGTGCGAACACCACATGCGCCACGAGACGCAGTTCTATCAGGCGTCGAACTGGACCGTGTACGCACTGCAGACGGAGGAAGAGAACCCGGCCGGTGTGGACTCCTTTTCAGTGGATTTGAAGGACGCGCGCCATATGCTGTTCGCGAACTTGTTTATGTATCGGGTGTCGCGGCAGGTGATGGCGAAGCTGAATGCGGTGGAAACGGCCGATTCGATCGATGTGCGGTTTGAAAATGTGCATAACTTCAGCATGACGCGGCTGGCCTACGATAACAGCGTTTTTGATTCCACCAGCGGCGTGCGGGTGCGGGACCACGACTTTACGGTGTTCACGGTGAACGCGGATCTCAAGGCGGGGACGCAGCTGCCGCTGCCGGCGGGGGTGTTTGCGCCGGGGGCAAAGCTGGAACAGTTGGCGAGCGGCTTCAGCAATATCGCAGGGCTTACAGTGGACGATGGCGGACAATTGTATTTTACCGATGCGGCGATGCATCGAGTGTACCGATGGAACGCAGACGCGAAGAAGGCGGAAGTGCTGACAGACGCGGTGAAAACGCCGATGGCGGCGGGGTTTGCCGGGGACGGATGGTTGCTGGCGCTGGATTACAGTAAGACTGTTTTCGCAGTGAACACGAAAACGGGAGAGGCGAAGGAGACGGAGCCCGCAAGCGCCCCGGTGAGTGGGACAAGCCTGGTGCTCCCGGTTGGGTTTCTCTTCGGCATAGAGACGCTGGAGCGGCAAATGGAGCATCGCGGGGTGGTTTACGCGCCGCACAGCAACATGGCCACTGTGGGGGTGGTTGAGAATCAGCCGCGGAGTTACTTTTATGCTCCGGGGACGACAAACGCCGTCATGGCTGGGGGAGATTGGCGGCCGGCGCTGCAAGCTTCGCAGTGGCGGCGCTTCCATGTGGGCGACGAGCACCTGGCGGTGAGCGAGGACGATGACGCCGTCTATCGCGTGAAACTCGACAGCCTGGAGCATGTGACCGCAACCGAGTTCGCGCCGCGCGGGGGCACCAGCGTGGTGAAGGATGCGGCCGGAAATGTATATGTGGCTGCAGGTCAGCTTTACATTTACGACGCCAGCGGACGACAGATCGGGGTGGTGGAGATTCCGGAGCGACCGGGAAGTCTGGCGTTCGGAGGGGCGGATAAAAAGACCCTGTTTATCGGGGCGCGTGGCTCGTTGTTTTCGTTGCAGACAGCGGCTGCGGGGCGATAGCGGTCGATGCCGGCCATCATGCAAAAAACACGAAGATTTTCCGAGGGCTGGCGTCATTACCCCGGTAAGCGCGGGTGCCTTCGACTCCAGCCGGTTGACCCTAAGAGTCCAGTCTCCACGCCCCTAGTCCCCAGGTCCCTATTTTTTTCACACCGGCTGCGGAGCGTAGTTCTCTTCCTCTTCCACGCCGTAGCGGCGAAGGAGGTTGGGCAGGCTTTGGGAGAAGGCTGAGCGCGGCATAACCGTGTCGCAGCCGGCTTCAATGGCCTTCATCTTGAGGTCGCCTTGGAGGTGGCTCAGGAAGCCGATGATAGAGACGGCTTTTTTGAATTTGGCCTTGAACTTGGGAATCAGGGTCATGGGCTTGGCGTTGAGGTTGTTGAGGTCGAAGACGAGCAGGGTGGGCCGCTCGCCTTCAGGAGCTTCGGCGATGCGCGCCACCGAATTCTTGTCGGCGCCCTTGACGAACTCGACCTTGACGCCCAGCTTGCGGGCCGTCTCCTGAATCTTAGCCAGGAAAAAGAGATCCTCAATGAAGCAGAAGATGCGCGTGGGCGCGTTTTCGCGGACGGGCGCGGGGGTCTGCGGCATGTAAGCGTCGGCGTAATATCCGCCGACGTGGTTGCCGGGAACCTGGATGGTCGAGGGCGGTCCATCGGCGACGTTGCCGTTGACGGCGCGGTAGCTGTGGTCCATGGGGCCGACAAACTCGCGCGGTCCCCGCTGTTTGCCCCTGCGCTTGCCCTGAAAGGTAGCGGACGCGCTGTTGCCCGGCGGAGCGGGGGGCGCGGAGGCCTTCTGGAAGAACTTTCTCTTCTTGCGGCCTTGGTTCTGGTGGGCCGGGGCCGGCCTGGGCGGCTGGGCAGGGGGCGCTTGCGGCTGCATCTGCATAGGCGACGGCGGTTGCATCTGGGGTTGCATCTGCGTCGACTGTTGCTGGGCTGCGCCTTGTTGGCTGGACTTGTTCTTGCGGCGTCGGCGGCGGCGCCGATGCCCTTGCGACTGCACCGGACCATTGTCGGGTGCGGGCCCCAGATCAGGTTGGGGCTGCGTCGATTCTGTCGTCATGCGTGTACTTCCTGGTGCTTTGCTATCTGAAGCCTTTATCTCTCAAATCAAATCTCGAAATGTCTGCCGGCTTACCGATCTTTTCCCATTTCCTTCGGGAAGGCGATATACGCTGGGGCGACGAACCTTCCTTCGGGAACATGGCCCGAAGCGAATTGCTACTTGCACGTTCTTCGAGCCCTCGAATGCGGTTGCGAAGCGTTCCCGAACCATTCCGTTACCACTCCACCCCGGCGCGTTTCCAAGGTTGTCGCTCTCACTGGTCCCTAAAGGCTACAACCATGCAGCCAGGCACGAACCGGCTCAGTGCGAAGGCGCAAGTTTCCGCGGGTCTCATGTCTGCAAACTCTCTGGAAAATGCTGTCGCCGCCCGTTCGCAATGAGCCCTTTTCGAGCTCCATCCAAAGATCAGGAACGCTAGGCGCGACCGGCGCTCTCTCAGGTGATGCCCTTCCTATACGAGCTTTCGCCGCGCAAATCCGGTAGGGATAGGACGGACCGGCGAAGTTCTGTTTAGCTCGGCGGCGAGCTTGCTCTGCCCGACCCGGGAGAAGCGCGTCAGCCGCTTGATAGGCATCTCTGATACTACAGCGAAGCCGGGCGGCTGGCAAGTATCGAGGTCAGGAATTGGGAATTACGAATGGGGAATCGAGTAAGGCCAAACGCACAAAAGCCACTCCATCATAGAGTGGCTTTTATCCAACGCTGGTCACTGGCCTCCCAGCTTGATTGAGCCGGTGGGTTGGTCCCACCGTGTCCGTTTCATTTTGTCCCGGCCGGCTGTTCCCTTTTGAAGGGCCACCCGAAAGGCGGTTGCTCGTGCCTGGGATCGTTCTTTCCGGGCCACCGGGGCCTGACCTGCCAACAGCCCGAAACATCACTGGCGCTTGGGATGTTGCAATCGCCGGGCCGTTCGGAGCTTTGAGCGTTTTCAGATACTTAGCGCTGGGAGTGCGGCGAGGAAGTTTGGTTTCTGGGAAGCTCCAAAGCAAATCCTCCAGAAAACCGTAGACCTCGCACTTCAACGCTGGCAATGGGGGCAATAGTGCGTGCCGCGGCCAGCGATGATGATACGCCGGATGGGTGTCCCACAGCGGCGGCATGGCTGGCCGGTGCGCTGGTAGACGCAGTGCTCGACCTGGAAGGAACCTGGGTCGCCGTTGGCGTCGACGTAATCGGACACGGAGGAGCCACCCAGGCGTATGGCGTGACCGAGAACGTCAAGAAGGGCCAGGCGGAGCCGTTCGACTTCGGGGCGGGTGAGGCGGCCGGCACGGCGGGTGGGGCGGATACCGGCGCGGAAGAGGCTTTCGTCGGCGTAGATGTTGCCGACCCCGGCGAGCAGCGACTGATTGAGGAGAGCAGCCTTGATGGCCAAGCGGCGGCCGCGGAAGAGAGAGGCGAACGGCTGCGGCGCGATTTCGAGCGGCTCGGCTCCCGGCGGGGCGAACCGCTCGGCGCGGGCGAGGTTGCGGAACTCGAGGCGGCCGAAGCGGCGGGGATCGACAAAGCGCAGCTCGCGTCCGCTGGCCAGAGAGAGCCGGGCATGGGTGTGGCGGGCGACGGGCGCTTCGGGCTCCTTGACCAGCAATTGGC
>JASHTU010000668.1 GCA_030040395.1 Acidobacteriaceae bacterium | reverse complement strand
ATCGCCGACGGCGAAGTGCCCAGCTTCCTCGCCGACAAACGCGTCCTCGGCCTCGACCTCTCGCTCATCGTCGCCGGCACCAAGTATCGCGGCCAGTTTGAAGAGCGCCTCAAAACCATCATGAAAGAGCTGATGGAGAACCAAAACTCCATTGTCTTCATCGACGAGCTGCACACCCTCGTCGGAGCCGGCTCGGCCGAGGGCTCCCTCGACGCCGCCAACATTCTCAAGCCCGCCCTCTCGCGCGGCGAAATTCAGTGCATCGGCGCCACCACCCCCGCCGAGTACCGTAAATCCATTGAGAAAGACCGCTCCCTCGAGCGCCGCTTCCAGGCCGTCAAAGTTCCGCCGCCCAGCGAGACCGATGCGATCAAGATCATCATGGGAATCAAGGACCGCTACGAGAAGTTCCACGCCGTCAGCTATACCGACGCGGCCGTCGAATTCGCCGTGGCGCACTCCAATCGCTACATCCCCGACCGCTTCCTGCCCGACAAGGCGATCGACCTCATCGACGAGGCCGGCGCCCGCGTCAAGCTGCGCCAGACCTCGCTGCCCGATGAGATCACCGAGGTGCAGAAGCGCATCAAGTTTATCGTGCACCGCATGGACTCCGCGATCGCTAACCACGAGTTCGAGAAAGCGCGGTTCTACTCCGACGAGGAGCGGAAGGAGCGCGAAAACCTGCGCGCCCTGCGCGATAAGTATCATCTCGACGACTCCGCCGCCGGCATCGTCGGCCGCGAGGATATTGAAGATGTCGTCTCCCGCTGGACCGGCGTCCCCGTCACCAGCATCAAGGAAGAAGAAACCCAGAAACTACTGCGCGTGGAAGAAGAGCTGCACAAGCGCGTCATCTCGCAGGACAAGGCCATCTCCGCCTTGGCCCGCGCCATCCGCCGTTCCCGCGCCGGCCTCAAGTCACCGCACCGGCCCATCGGTTCTTTTCTCTTTCTTGGACCAACCGGCGTGGGCAAGACAGAGATGGCTCGCACCCTGGCTCAGTTCCTCTTCGGCTCCGACAAGGCGCTTATCCGCTTCGATATGTCGGAGTTTATGGAGAAACACTCGGTGTCTAAGCTCATCGGCTCGCCTCCGGGCTACGTGGGTTACGAGGAGGGCGGCCAGCTCACCGAGCGCGTCAAGCGTTCCCCCTACTCCGTCGTGCTGCTCGACGAAATCGAGAAGGCGCACCCCGATGTCTTCAACATCCTTCTGCAGGTGTTTGAGGACGGCCAATTGACCGACGGCTTGGGCAACACCGTCGATTTCAAGAACACCATCCTCATCATGACCTCGAACATCGGCGCGCGGCATCTGCAAAAAAAGCAGGGCCTCGGCTTCCAGAGCGATCGCGATGACCTGGTCAGCGAAAAGGTCGAGGAATTGGTGAAGCAGGAGGTCAAGAAGACCTTCAATCCCGAGTTCCTCAACCGCCTCGATGAAGTGATCCTCTTCCAGTCGCTCTCCGACGCCGACCTCATCCAGATCGTCGAGCTGCTGGTGCAGCAGTTGAACGCCAACCTGGCCCAAAAGGCCATCACCATCTCGGTCACCGAGGAAGCCAAGAAGTGGATCCTCGACAAGACCCTCGTCGACCGCAACTACGGCGCGCGCCCCCTGCGCCGCGCCTTGCAGCGCTACGTCGAAGACCCCTTGTCCGAGGCTCTCATCGCCGGCCAGATTCCCGTCCGTCCGGCCTTCCTCGAGGTCTACCTCGACCAGAACCAGCTCTTCTACCGCCCGGTGAGCGCCGACGACACCGGGAGCGAAGAGAAGGCGGCCGGTGTAGCCCTGTCGAGCAACTGAGCATCGTCCAAAATCAAAAACGATGAGAAGCCTCCGGCGTAACTACCGGAGGCTTTCCTTTATGAGCGTTTTTTCCTTCCCGCTGATATACTGCGCACCAAGAGGGATCGAACATTGATTCGCGGCGAACATCGGCGCATCTGGCTTCTGGTTGCGGCCATCGCAATCGGCGTCGCGCTTGTGTTCCTGCTGATCCCACCCACCCATACCCAGGGCGCAGCGGCTTGGCTTGCGATTCTGCCCGTTTTCTTCGTTGGTGTGATTTCACCTCTCAGCCTTCTGTCGCCGATGGCTTATATGTACCTCGGCCGCACGCCAGAGGCTCCTGTTCTCCCAACATCCTTCCAGCGCCCTCCACCCCTGAGACTCGCCTAGCTTCCCAATAAAACGGCTCGCCTGCCCGCAACTGCTTCGGCAGCCGTGCGCCTCATTCGCGTGCGAATCCTGTTTGCGACCTCGAGGGGTATGTATGAACGCCGATGTCTTTTACGGCCTCAGTGTCCTCGCCTTTTCCGCCCCATTTCTGGCCATCGCCGCGATCTTTGCCGACTATCTGCTGAAACGCGTGGCCTGGAGGCGCAGACAGCGTCAGAGGAAGAAAAATTCGAGCTTTTGCCCCTCTTCCGTCGCCATGGGAATGATGTTCTTATTCATGCAGATGTTTTACCGGCCCAGCGTTCAATTCGTTCTCCAGGAGCAGCAGAGAGAGGACGTGGAAGAAGACGGTGCAGGAGATCCGGAAACGCCTGCGAAGCAACTCAACCGCCAACTGAAGCGAATTCGCCGGGGCGAAAGAATCGACACGCTCGTTATGCGGCTCTGAGCAGGGGGACTTTGCGGGAACGGGAAT
>JASHTU010000667.1 GCA_030040395.1 Acidobacteriaceae bacterium | reverse complement strand
GTCGACGCGATTTTCGCCAACCTGATCAACCAGTTGCTGGGCAGGTTGGGCGGGCTGCAGCAGTAAATGCAGCCGCGGAACGAGAGCATGATGGCAGAAGAAATGGAACAACCCGCAACGCAGGAGCCGCAGGCCGAACCAGCGCCGGAGCGCAACGAGCGGTTCAAGTGGTACATCCTGCACGCCTACTCCGGCTTTGAGCGCAAGGTGCGCGAGTCCATCGCCAGCCGTGTGGAAGCCTTCGGACTCGGTGACAAAGTGGGCCGGGTGATGATCCCCACCGAGCCGGTGACGGAGGTCATCAACGGCAAAAAGCGCACCGTCGAGCGGGTCTTCCTGCCCGGCTATGTGCTGGTGGAAATGGATCTGGATAACCATCTTTGGCACGTGTTGAAGGACACTCCGAAGGTCACAGGATTCCTGGGCACGGGCGACAAGCCGGTGGCGTTGTCGGAAGAAGAAGTCAGCTCCATCCTCTTCCGCTCTGAAACCGCCAGGGAGAAGCCGCGGCTCAAGATCAAATTCGAAAAGAGCGAGCAGGTGCGCATCACCGACGGTCCCTTCGCCAATTTCAATGGGGTGGTGGACGAGATCAACGAAGATCGCGAGACCCTCAAGGTCATGGTGACCATCTTCGGCCGCTCCACGCCGGTCGAACTCGAGTTCGGCAAAGTGGAAAAGATTGAGTAGTTGCAGCTTCTAGCTACTAGCTTCTGGCTTCTAGCCGGTTCAGCCTACCTGGCAGGCGCCGGTTTGAGGCGAACGCTAAGGCGGCAGCATCAAAATTCGCGCAAAATCGACCAGCTAAGAGCGAGAAGCCAGGAGCTGAAGGCTGGTTTCAAAGGAACTAAGAATGGCCCCTCCGAAGAAAGTTACCGGCTACGTTAAACTGCAAATCGAGGCCGGCAAAGCCACACCAGCGCCCCCGGTCGGCCCCGCATTGGGCCAGGCGCAGGTCAACATTATGGAGTTCTGCAAACAGTTCAACGCGCGCACGCAGAACAAAGACATGGCCGGTCTCATCATTCCAGTGGTTATCACCGTCTATGGTGACCGCACCTTCAGCTTCGTCACCAAAACCCCGCCCGCCGCGGTATTGCTGAAAAAGGCCGCCGGCATCGACAAAGGCTCGGGCACGCCCAACAAGGAAAAGAAAGGCAAAGTGACCGAGAAGCAGGTGCGCGACATCGCCACGCAGAAGATGCCCGACCTGAACGCGGCTTCGGTCGAAGCCGCCGTCCGGAGCATCAAAGGCACGGCGCGCTCGATGGGCATCGAAGTCGTGGCCTGACCACCACCATTCAGCGGCTCTTAAGCGAAGAGGCCCTCCCCCAACGGAGGGCCTCTTCGCGTTTCGAGCGCGGAGGAGTGATAACGGCTCGGAGCTCCCGGCCGTCTACTTCGGCGGAGCCGCCGGCGTAAACACCTCGCGCTTGCGGCCGGGTTCTGGTTTCGGCTTTGGTTTGGGCGCCTTCTTGGTTTCTTTCTTGCCTTTATCTTTGTTTCCCATGGGTGCAAGCATGACACAAAAGGCGCTGCCGGAAAAGGCCTAACCTCAGCCGGGCCCCTGCGAGCGGCCTGCGGTAAACGCGGCTTTCGGGCGCCGCGCGGTTACTCCGCACCGCGCTCAATCGGGTGGGCCTCAAGAGTCTCCTCGGCGGGACCCACGTACACCTGCTGCGGCGCGTCCACTTTGGCCGACGTCGCGTTCAGGTGCATTTGCAGCCTTTCCACTCCGGCTTTGCCGTTCCGTGGCGCTGCAAAGCTCAGTTCGTATTGGCCCTCCAACCGATGTCTCAGGTCTTTAAAATAGGGCTCGAAGTCCACCGGGTTTCCATAGCCCTGCCAATAGCTGTTGCCGCCGGTCGCCTGTGTCACCTCGTTCAGCAGGTTCTGCCCCGCGAAGGTTGCATATCCGGATCTACCGAGGAGGCCCTCGCTCCGCCAGTAGATCGAGTAAATCACCAGCCCCGCGCGCACCGAATCGTGAATCGCGGACTCAACGTAAGGATCTTCGGGATTGTACCTCACGTAGTAGGGGTCCACCCCGTCGGTGATCATCACCACCTCGCGCCGCGCTGTGCGATCATGCGAAGGCCAGTTCTTGGCCAGGTTTGAGAGGCAAAAGTACGGGCTGGCGCTAATCCCGGGAGGTCCCGCGGGCATGCGCAGCGCCTGGAGCACCACGGCCGGGTTCGACGACAGCGGCTCGGTGAACACGGCCTGGCCGTTTTCCATATACGCAATCGTCATCTTCATGTTGGCAGGCATCTCGCGGGCGAAATTCGAGATCGCGCCAAACTGGGTTCCGAGGCTCGACCGGGCCCCGCTGTCGATCAGAAAAACCAGCTCCACCGGGCGGCTTTTGAGCGGCGTCCAAACGGTGACGCTAGCCTGTTTCCCGCCCACCTTCACCGCCAAAGCGGTTGCAGGAACTATAACCGACGACCCAGCTTGCGCCGGCAGAACCGTCACCACGGCCCGACCTTGGGCCGTGGCGTCTCCGTTTTGCGCAAATGCCGTAGCTGCCAGAAGAAGAGCCCCGGCGACGAAACAAACAATGTTGCTTGGTTTTTTCATAGACCCCCCTTGCGGCGTTGCCCAGTCAAATGCCGGGGCAATTCGCCAAACCCTTTCAGCTCTATTAGATGCCGGGCCGGATGATTCGATTCCATCCGGCGCTACTCGAAGCTAACCCGAAGAACCGGCAGTGGTTTCGGCGTCCCCCAAAAGCCAAAAACCGCAACGTCAAGCGAGATGAGCCGAAAGCCCATCCCGCTCCACGCCCGCGGCTTTTGGGCCGCCGCAGTTTACCTGAGAGATTCAAAAACCCTTTCAGCGGCCGTCGCCGAAGGACACGTCTGGCAGCGCCGAGGCGCCTTCCAGGCGCACTCCATCGAGCTTGCGCGGATCGAGTCCAAGCGCCGTCAGAATGGTAGGAGCAATTTGGAGCGTGCCAACCTCCGTGTAGACAGTGCGCGGCTGGAAGCCCGGATTGGCGAGCAGCAGCATCACGTTGGTGTCGTCGTGCGCAAAGCCGCCGTGCTCCGCCAGCTTGGAAGCGCTGCCCGTGTAGGTAACTCCGACGTTCGGCGTCACGAGGATGTCCGGCGTGCGCGGATCGCCATACGGAGGCAACCCCGGCCAGTTGTAATTGAGCGCCAGGCTGGCGCCATAGTAGATCTGCCCGATGCCGGCCGTTTTCCGGTTGCTTTCGAGCGTCGCCACCGCCGCTGAAACGCCGGCGCCCGGCTTTAGCCACAGCAGCGAAACGTCGTCTTCCGTCGGCCCGAGCCCGCTGGTGTTTGCCGGCGACTCGGAGTACGGCAGCATGTTCTCCAGCAAAGTCGCAGGCGACATATAGCTTGGGTTGACTTTGCCAGGAATGGAGAAATACAGATTCGGGTCGATGGGCGACTGCCCGTGTTTGGCGGTGATGATGATCAAAGTATCCCGATCGAGACCTTGGTCCCGTAGCTCGTAGATCATCTCGCCAATCGAGTCGTCGACAAACTTCATTTCGCTCAGCAGGCTCGGACCCGGGGTTCCGGCTGCGTCCAGATAGCCGCCATTGGGAAAGCCGCTCTCAATCAACTTCTGCCCCACGCTCACCGCCTGGAAGTTCATCCCGAAGATCGTGGGCACGCGAGCAGGATTGCCGTCATGATCTCTCCCGTCGATTTCGTTCAAGATGGCGTGGACTTTCAGCGTGTCGTAGCACTGGATGTTCTGGAAGCTGTCGGTCCATGCACCGGTGTTGGAGGTGTCGGGGATCGTTTCGCAGCTCATTCCGTCGGGAGTGCTGACCCCTGGCAGCGGGATCACCGTCGAGTTGATCTCGGGCGCATAGTAGTCATTGAGCGACTTTCCGCCCGGCCCCGCAACCGAGGAGTACGAGGGGTGCTTGTCCGACCAGGCCGTGTACCCTCCGGCCGCGTGGATCACGCCGAAGATGGTGTTGGTGCGCACAAAGTTCCAGGGATAAACCGGCGCGCACCCGGCCTTGGGATCGCGATCCAGCTTCGTCGGATCGATCGACGCGATTCCGCCGTCAGTAAGCCCGGCGCCTGGAGCTCCGCCGTTCAGTTTTGTCTGGTCGAAGTCGATGCCTTCATCGTACTCGGTCGTATACCCTGTAGGCGGTTTGCTGGCGTCGCATGGGGCGGCCGCGTTGCCGTCGCCCGTAGTCTTGGCAGGCCCGTCCAGCGAGCGGTCATAGGCATCGTCGTAATAGACGCCCATGGTGCGGGGCGTGGCGCCGGTCATAATCGTCATCAGCCCCGGGAACGAGTCCGACGGCTTGGACGTGCTGGCCGCGACGTAATTAATGCCGTCTGCCCGCAAAAGAGCCAGGTGAGGGCACCAGGGCTGGCCGTCATTCACGGTGGGCGTGCCCTGGGAGCAGTTCAGGAAATCGACGGCGTGCATACCGTCGATGCTGATGAGGAGAACATGGCTAATCGGACCGTGGTCCCAGTCTCCGTCGCGGTCCTGTCCGGTGACAATAGCGGTGCTTGCGGCGACGATGGCGGCAAGCGCAAGAAACTTTGCTGCTTTCAGCATTGGGGAACCTCCATGACCGAGAAGCCTAGCAATCGATAATGATTCCGCAATAGCGCGCTCGTTAATTTCGTGTGAAAAGCCTCGCGTAGCTGTCACCGCGTTGTTCCCGGATGTCGGGCCGAAGCAAGAAAGACCGAAGGCAAGAAACCGCCGTATTTCATCGCATCTTTCAGCCGGCTGGGCCACCGGCGTCCCCCATCCGTTAACCTGGAAACTGAGGGATCAGTCCACATGACCGTCATCCGCCAGGGAGACTTCATCGCGAGCGTCGCCGGAGCCTTGCAGTACATCAGCTATTACCACCCCGTCGACTACATCCGCAGCCTCGCCCAGGCTTACGAGCGCGAGCAGTCGCCGGCTGCGCGCGACGCCATGGCGCAAATTCTCATCAACAGCCGGATGTGCGCCGAGGGTCACCGGCCCATCTGCCAGGACACCGGCATTGTCACCGTTTTTGTCAAGGCCGGCATGGATACCCGATTCGAAGCCGCGCCCGGCGAAGAACCCCTCGACCTGCAACAGATGATCGACGAAGGCGTGCGCCGCGCCTATCTCGACCCCGACAACAAGCTCCGCGCCTCCATGCTCGCCGACCCCGCCGGCGCGCGCAAGAACACCGGCGACAATACGCCGGCCTCAGTGAGCGTGGAGCTGGTCAAGGGCTCCACGGTGGAAGTCACCCTCGCGGCCAAGGGTGGGGGCTCCGAGGCCAAAAGCAAATTCACCATGCTTAACCCGTCGGACTCGGTCGCCGAGTGGGTGGTGAAGACCGTGCCTACCATGGGAGCCGGCTGGTGCCCGCCGGGCATGCTCGGCATCGGCATTGGCGGCACGGCGGAAAAAGCCATGCTGCTCGCCAAAGCCGCGCTGATGGACCCCATCGACATCCAGGAACTCAAAAAACGCGGCGCCCAAACCACTGCCGAGAAACTGCGCCTCGAGATCTACGACCGCGTCAACCGCCTGGGAATTGGCGCCCAGGGTCTGGGCGGGCTCACCACCGTGCTGGATGTCAAGGTCCTCGACACCCCTTGCCACGCGGCCAACCTGCCCGTCGCCATGATTCCCAACTGCGCCGCCACGCGCCACGCCCATTTTGTCCTCGACGGCTCGGGCCCGGTCTATCTCGATCCGCCCAGTCTGGACGACTGGCCCCAGCTCACCTACGACGTCTCCGCCGCGCGCCGCGTGAATCTCGACACCGTCACGCGCGCCGAGGCTGCCGCGTGGAAGCCGGGCGAGGTGCTTCTCTTGAGCGGCAAGCTGCTCACCGGCCGCGACGCCGCTCACAAGCGCATCACCGACATGCTCAACCGCGGCGAAAAGCTTCCTGTGGACTTCCGCAACCGCTTCATTTACTACGTCGGCCCGGTGGATCCGGTGCGTGAAGAGGTGGTGGGACCGGCGGGGCCGACGACTTCGACCCGCATGGACAAATTCACTCGCCAAATGCTGGCCGAGACCGGCCTGCTGGGCATGGTGGGCAAGGCCGAGCGCGGCTCCGAGGCCGTCGACGCCATCCGCGAATTTGGGGCCGTGTACCTGATGGCCGTGGGGGGCGCGGCCTACCTGGTGGCCAAAGCCATTCGCGCCTCGCGCCTGCTCGCCTTCGACGATCTCGGCATGGAAGCCATATACGAGTTCGATGTCCACGAGATGCCGGTCACGGTCGCCGTGGACGCCAAGGGAACCAGCGTGCATCAGATCGGCCCCGCTGAATGGAGCCAGCGCATCGCGGGTATTCCGATCCTGCAATAACAGGGGATGCGGTTCGGCTCCGGAGCTGCTGAGAGGCTCAACCGGCTGAAAGCCACAGGCCTTTAGGCTGCGGAAAAACCCTCCCCAAGCCCCGGGGTTTGAAAGTGCACGACTTTAGTCGTGCCATAACTGCAACAGAATCAACGTTGGGCTTTAGCCCCTGAGGGACGCTTTTCGGGAATTCGCCCTGAATTGTGCCCTTCTTCCGCGATCCCCTCCGCCCGTGCGCGCGCAACTGCCGAAAATTGGCTAATCGACAAAAGGCCCCACCGCCCGCTCCGCTTGATGCCCCTCACGCGTTTCCTGAGTTCCGGCCAGCAGCCGGCCGTTCCGTCCGCTCTGTCGGTCACCTAGTTTTCAGGAATCGGCGACCGACGCACTTTCACGGCGACAACAGGGGTTCAAATCCCGTCGGGGACACCAATAAGATCAATAACTTAACGAAAAGCCAGTTTGTCTAACTGAAACTAGCGTACTCCGGGGCCACACAGCAAGAAGACCACCATGGGCGAACAAAAAGCAAATAGACGATGGTAGAATAATGCTGAGATTGTGGGTCGCATAATGGAGGGTTTATTTATGTCGTGGGTATTGGACGCATTGCGGGAAAAACGTTTGAAGGAAGAACAGGAGCCAGTTGCCCAAAAGCCAGCTCTGGTAAGGCAAGAAGTTCCCAAGGACAAGATTGTCTGGGACGAACTAGCTAGAGTGATGACTGAAAACGTCGCTGAATTCGACGGTGCAGTTGGAACAAGTCATCGAGTCCAGCACACCGATTCGCTAATACAGGTCACTGGCAAGAGAGATACCAGCACCATTGCAATCACGAAAGACGGAAAAACTATTCACCTAGTGTAGTGCGTCATAAGTAATAACGATTATCGTTGGGATGCGTCCATACTGTTGGAGGACAGTATGCGGACGGCACTGCGAGTTGAACTCAGCCCCAAGCAGAGAGCAGCACTGGAGCGGTTGGCGCGGCAACGCTCGGCGCCAGCGCGTGTAGTGGAACGGGCGCGAATCGTGCTGCTTGCCGCCGACGGTTT
>JASHTU010000666.1 GCA_030040395.1 Acidobacteriaceae bacterium | reverse complement strand
CGCGGTTGCTGGCCCAAGGCCTTCCGCGGCCGTCTTTGCGGCGTTTGGGTTCGGGAAACAAAGGCTCCAGTATCTTCCATTGTTCTTCGCTCACTAATTGCTGCTTCTTCGTCATAGAAGAAGCTCAACAACCCACCCGCCTCATGCATAAGTCCCTTACTTGAGGCCGAATCTATTTATGCAACCGGTTCTAGAACGAAAGAGTTGACTGCAGGAAAATACTGCGATTGCCGGGAACAGGACTGCCGAACTGATTGCCGGCGAGCGACTGCGTCTGATTAAACAACGGCGAGAGCAAAACGCCGTTGGGCGTTCCCAGATTCACAATGTTGAACACGTTGTTCGCGCCGGCAGCCAACGTAAGGTTGAACCGGCGCGGCGCCGCTGCGTCGAGGCGGATGGCCGGACCGCCACCGCTCAACCCTCGTCCGCTCACGCCGCCGTTGCCCGGCGTAAAGGTTTGCCCTTCGCCCTCGGTCTTGAGCTTCGGTCCAATGCCTATCACCTTGCTTATCCGCACATGGTAGACGACGTTGGCGGGCCCGATGCCGACGCCGTAGGGAATAATCGGCTCGTCTTTGCCGGCGGGGTCCGTATCGAGGCAGCCATACCGCGTGGAGATCACTCCCTGCTGCCCACAGGCGCCATATGCGGGGCGCGCATTGAACTGATTGTTGCCGGTCAGATCGTCACCAATTGTGAGGTTATAAGGAGTGCCCGATTGCGCGGCCAGTAAAGACGCAAAAACGATCCCGTGCGGGGCCGTATAGCTCTCAATCAGCAAAAAGCGGTGGCGAATGCCAAAGCTGGCGCGGCCGTAATCGAAGCCTGGGTCCTGCGCCACGGAAGGAAACGAATTGACCCCCTGCGTATCGCTTTTGGCCTCATTGAACACGTAATTGGCGCTCAGGGTGAGGCGCTTGAGTTGGAAGCTGGACGAAACAATGACCTGGTTCTGCCGGTAAAAGCCGCCCGACTGGAACCGATAATTGTAGAGTGCCGGAGTGGCGCCGCTGACCGTGTAGTCGGCGATGTTGAAGGCGGGAGCGGTGACGTTGTTCGACAAGTACTGGTGCACACCTTGGGTGTAGAGGTAAGTGACATTGCTGGTGATCTTTTTTGTGATCTGACGATCGACGCCGACGCCGCCCTGCATATCGAGCGCGGCGTGGAAGTGGGGATCGACAGAGTGATAAGTGGGAACCGATGCAGCGGCGGAGGTCAGCACGGAAACCGGCTCGGCGGCGTTGGGATCGTAGAAGTTTGGATTCTGAATGGTGTAGCTCTTCTGGTTGATGAGATTGTCATGGATGGCCGTGATGATGTAAGGCGCTCCGCCGGAAGCGCTGAATTGGGTGGGTATCGTGAAGCGGCTGTAGAACCACCCGTACCCGGCGCGAATTACCGTTTTGGGTCGTGTTTTTCCCGGTTGGCCAGGACTCCAGGCAAAGGCCACCCGCGGCGCCCAGTCAGCATGATCGTGAATGAAGTTTTGGCCCTCATAGCGGAGACCGAGGCCGAGAAGGAACTTCGGACTCACCCGCCAGTCGTCTTGTAAGAAGGTCAACCAATCGAAGAGAAGAACACGGGCAAGAGGATTGCTGATGACCGTGGCGGAATATTGCGAGGGAGTTCCCGTCTCGTAACCGGCGACGTTGCTGAAGAAATAATTGCCGTTGGCTCCCGCAGTAGACAAGTTTGCATCGCGTAACGACCGGATGCGCGCGCCGAAACGCAGGGTGTGCTTGCCTTCCGTTGCCGTGCCGTAATCCTGCAAAGCGAAAATGTCCTGATGATCTTGTGCTATGCCGGAACTGCTGCCGCCGGTCGTGAATGCTCCTTGCACTGTGATTGTCGGGGTCAAAAAGGCCGAGGTCAGATTGTTCTCGATGCGGCGCCAAAGAAATCGCGGCTCCATGAGAAGATTCGGGCTGATGACCCAGGTGTCGGCGATCTGCAGTTCATTGGTATGGTTTAAAGTGCTGGTCGCCTGTTGGGGAAGGCTGAGCGTGCCCACGCCGCTGCCCTGCGCAGTCACTCGATAAAATGAATCGCGGATACTGATGAAGTTATTCTTGCTCAGCTGGAAGTCGACGCGCGGATTCACTTCAAAGTACGTGAGTGGCGACGGAAAGGCTTCGCTGAAGCTCTGTGACACGTTTGCGGGATTCACCGCGTCAACGATGGTCTGGTTCTGACGATTGATGGTGAAGGCGTTGAAGAAGTAGGAAGCTGTTTTTGTGATAGGGCCGCTTACATTGCCGGAGTATGAGTAGAGGTAATAGCTCGGCTGCGCGGAGATGAGTGGATTCGCAGTATTCAGCGCAGAGCTGTTGCCGAAGCTGTTGATGCTGCCCTTGAATTTTTGCGAGCCCGGTTTGGTGATGATCTCGATGCGTCCGTAGCCGATGTGGTCGTACTCGGCAGAAAAAGGATTCTGATTGACGCGCACCTCGAGAATCGACGACTTTGGGGGAATCTGGCCGCCCTCGAAGCCATCAATGTAAATCTGGCCGCCGTTGGGGCCTGCCGCCGGACCGGCGAGCGCTTGCAATTCGTTTTGCAACTCGTTGGGATCGTCGGAGAGCGCATCGAGATCGCCGCCCTTGAGAACCGTAGCGCTGGCGTTCTGGTCGGGATTGATGCTCACGCTTTCGTTCTCGCCCGCGACGGTGACTTCCTGGTTTTGGACAGCGATGACGAGCGGCAGATTCAAATCTTTAGTCTGGCCGGCCGCGATCCCGACATCGGTCAGCGTCAAGGGCGCAAAGCCCTTGGCATTGACTGTTATTGTATAGGAACCGGACGCCAGATTACGGAACAGGTAACGGCCTTCGGCATCGGATTTACCATTTATCGTCCCTTGTCCCAGCGTCAATGCGAGGGAAGCATTCGGAACGACGGCTCCGCTTGGATCCACAACTTCGCCGCGCAGTGCGCCGCTTTGCGCGCAGGCCCGTGAGGGACAAGTTAAAACCACAGACAACAAGAGGAAGAAGATGGGGAACCCGGCCTTCAGAGACATATGCTCCCCTTCCGCTGACAAGGTTAGATTCGCGTGCTTAGACGGTTAATGATGGGTAATGAAAGCCGTTTGGGAAAAAGGGGCTGTCATTACCGATAATCGGGAAGTGCGCTGATCCACGCTGTTCCCCTCTACGTTTTTTCTTGTTTTTTGGTTCCATTGCTTTCCCTACGGGCTTTCAGTAGCGGAGCCCCAGCTTCGTAGGAAACTCTTCTTCGCCTTCTTCCAGGCTGGGCTGACTGCAATAAAGACGCACGACGGCGTGTTGACGCTTCAGCAGCCAGAAATGAACAAGAAGAATGATCGTGAACGCGACTCCAACGCGCACTCCTCCACGTTCGAGCAATAATTCGCAGCCGAGCGAGAGGGTGGTCACGAAGGGGAAGAGGGTAACGTACCACAGCACTATAAAGGCGAGATTCTCCTGGTCTGGCGCGGCCTCGCCGGTGAAGGGTATGGTGGTGACATTGAGGAAGAAGCCGTCAGTAAGCAGGAGACAGAGCCCTGCGCCCACCACGGACTGCGCGATCACTGAAGACACGGTGCGTAGTTCGGGCGGGGCCATTAACTGGAAGATGCCGATGGCGGCGAAGGTCACGAAAACACTGCACAGGAACGCCCAACGGGTTGCCGCCCGCAGTTCATCAATGGCGTCCTCGAATATCGGCGGCTTGCCGTGGATGGTGTGGAAAATCCAGCCGCCGAGCTGATTCCCCGGTGACACGAACGCGCCGCGCAGGCCGGCAACCACCCAGAACGCAATGATGCCAATGGCGACGCGCACGCCATCGGCTGACATGCCGGCGCGCAACCGGCCGCTCAGCACAGTGAATCGGAGGATGGTGGCAACTACAAGCGAGAGGCCCGCGCCGCCGTAGAGGACGAGATAAATGCGGTACCGCGGGACACGCAGGATGGTCTGCCCGATGAAGTGAAATACCGCGCGCTGCAGCGGAGAGCGAATTGCGGTGGCGTGAAGGAGCGGGCGCAAGGGAGGGAAAATGCGGCTCCGCCCGGATTTTGAGGAGGTCCCCGCCACCAGCGCCACCACCCGGCGTATATGGGCGAGTGGATAGGACAGGAGCGCGACCGTCCAGACAAAAAGCGTGGCCAATTCGCCACGGCGCGCCAGCGCGTTCCACATCGGCGCTCCGAACGGCGCCGCTAATCGTTGCTGATAGGCGCCGAGAAACCAGAAGGGCGGAAACCACCGTGCAAGCAGATGCCCCGATTGCAAAAACGCGGGCGTAACGCCGGAGAGCACAGGAGACAACAGCAAAAGAACGAGAAATCCTGCCACGGCCGCACCCTGCAGGAGAAGAGAGATGCGCCGGAAAAATCTTTCCCCAAGCAGGGCGAGAAGCGTTCCCTCGAGCGCGAGCACGAGCCCGGCGGCGAAGAGTCCAGCAACGACAACGGCCGTGAGGTGGCCAGACTCCAGGCCGGCAAGATCGGGCGAATCCGTCGCGAGAGGAAGAATGAGCGGCGCGAGAAAGTTGGCGTCGAATAGAAATCCTGCGATCAAGATCCCAATTGCCGCGACTCGGGCCAGGCATACTCGCGCGGGCGCAATGGGCAGGGGGCCGAGCACGAACACATCGAGCAGATCGGGGAAAAAGAGATCCCATTCAAAGAGCGTGGCCAGCCCCATGACGACGAAGGAGTACATCACGAAGAAGAAGTGATGATTGACTTGCGCCCAGTAGGGCGGCGGTCCCGCGGCGGTGCGCCCTGGAGGCCACCCGGGAAAGGGATGATACGCCGGCCAGAGGTACACGGCGACCGCCAGGCCTGGCAAGCCGGCGGCGCACGCAATTTGCACCATGCGCGTTTTGCCGTCCCCGGTCGAGGAGGCGGTCTCGTGGTTGAAGAAGCGCTCGAGAAAGTGGCGCACCAGCAGCGAAAACTGGCTGCGCTCAGGCTGAATCATCAAACCCAGGGCAGCCTGGACATTCAAGGACTGCACGGCCGCGAAGTCGTCACGATGGAAGAGGCGCTGGAAGGCTTCAGGCATAGGGGATCTGCATGACCTCCACAATCTCCTTCGCGGCGGCGCGGGTATCCTGCTGCTCCACGAGCTGAGCGAAGACATTCTCGAGATTGGAGAGATGCATCAGCCGGGCTAGTTCGGCTGGATTGGCGTCGGCCAGCACCCTGCCTTTGCCGATCACGATCACGCGATGGCAGACTTGTTCCACAGTTTCGAGCACGTGCGAGATGTAAAGCACGGCCTTGCCCTGCGCGGATAGCATTTCGAGCAGGTCCTTGAACAGGCGGGCGGAGACGACATCCATGCCGGAGAACGGCTCGTCGAAGATCAACAAACTGGGATCGTGTATCAGCGCGGCGGCGATCAGCACCCGCTGCCGCATTCCTTTCGAATACGAGGAGATGGGCGAGTGCTGCCATGACTCCAGAAGCAGGAGCCTGAGCAGGGAAGTGGCCTTTCGCTCGATGATGCGTTCGTCCATGCCGCGCAGCCGGCCGACCAGCTGCAGATATTCGAGCCCCGACAGGTAGGCGTAGAGATGCGCTTCTTCGGGCACGTAGCCCAGGCGGGTGCGATAGTGGACCATGTCCTCGCGGATATCCTTGTCCTCGAAAAGCACCCGGCCTTCGTTGGCGCGTAGCAGGCCGGTGATGATTTTCACGGTAGTGGATTTTCCAGCGCCGTTCGGTCCCAGGAATCCGGCGATCTCTCCGGCGGCGATACGGAAGCTGACGTCCTGAACCGCGGGTATGCCGCGAAAGCTGCGGAAAATATGCTGCACCTCGAGCATGGAGCCCTCCGGGCTATCCTATGTAGCATTCAGCATTACAAAGAACTTTGGAATTGTCAAGTAGATGTCTACATAGGTATCATGCTGGCCATGGGCGCCGAACCAAAACTATCGCACACCGCCGCCATGATCTTGCAGGCTATTCATGCCGGATACATGTACGGCTTCAGCATCATGGAGATGACCGGGCTCCCCAGCGGAACCGTCTACCCGGCCATGCGCCGCCTGGAACGCGATAACCTGATTCGCTCGCATTGGGAGCGCCAGTCGATTGCCGACGCGGAGCAGCGACCGCCGCGTAAGTACTACAAGCTCACCGCCGCGGGAAAGGTGAGCCTCGACGCCTCCCGAAAACGCTACCCCTTGCTGGCGCGTCTGATTCCGACCGAGGAGGCGAAGGCGCAATGAAATTCAGCCACCTCGCTCTGCATGCATTGCACCTTGGCCTGCTCCGCGGCGCATCCCTGCTCGTGCCCTTGGCGCAACGCGCGGAGTGGCGCCGGGAGTGGTCGAACGAGTTGTGGTACGTGCGGCGCGCGTCTGTGCCGATCGGCGCGTTCTCGTGGTGCGCCGAATGGGAGATCGTTGCGTTCTGCATGGGCGCGTTCCAGGATGCTGCTTTTCTGTGGCGGGAGGGGTGGCGAATCAAGGGCAACGAAGAGGCGGCGCACGGTTCGGCGGCGCAGTGCCTGCTCTGGCCTACCGCCGTGCTGGCGTTGTGCGCAATACTGGCCGGGCTTCTGCCGGGAATCAAGAGCGAAGAGGACGCCGCGCAGAGTCCGTTGCGGCCGGGAGTGATTCTCATCCAGCAAGGGGCTGCGGACGAAATTGCGACGCCGTCGATTTCCCCGGCGGAGTATGGCGAATGGCGATCGCATCGGCAACGATTCTTTGCGGGTCTTGCTTTTTATCGCGCCGAACGAATGTCCGTCGCCGTGGAGGGCTTGCCAGAGGGTGAGTGGATGGTGGCGCATGCCAGCCAGAGCGTGTTCGGCGTGTTGGGATTGCCCAAGGTCGACGCTGCTTCAGCGCCTCGCGCGAATCTTCCGCAGGCGATGCTGAGCGAGGCGGCCTGGCGGCGCGACTTCCACTCCGATCCAGCGGTAGTCGGGCAGGTCGTGACCTTCGCTCATCGCCAGGCGCAAATCGCGGGCATTGTCCCTGCGGGATGGTGGCGCATGCCCGACCATCCGGACTTGTGGCTGCTGGAACCCGACACGAAACTGGCGCGCGGAGTCGATCGCGCCAAGGGCTACGTCATCGCGCGGCTCTCCGCGGCGGGGCAGGCGGCGATGATCGGGGACTCGGTTGAGATTACGTCAGCGGCTCCAAATGGAGACGAAATCGAACTGCGTGGCTTCGCGTTCGCCCCGCCGACCAGCGGCCCTGTTTCAATCTACCTCTTTGCACTACTTCTCGCAGTGCTCACGCTGCCGGCAATCACGTCGGTGTGGAAAAGCGAATCCAATTTCACCTCGCGCCCGCCTTCCCTGCGAAGCCAGGCGATCCGCTGGTGCTTCCTGGCGGCTAAACTCATCCTGATCGCTCTGGTTGCGTATTTCGCTTCGCTCGACGTTGCGTACTGGAGTTTCCCCAACTACTCGCCGACCGCGGAATTCCTGCAGTTCGTCGCCAGCTTCTGCGCGTGCCTGTTCGGGATCCGATGGGCGCTGGCAGATCAGAGCCAGCGTTGCCCTGTGTGCCTGCGCCATGTCACGCATCCGGCGCAGGTGGGCATCGCCTCGTGCACTTTCCTCGGCTGGAATGGGACGGAGATGATCTGCACCGGCGGCCACGCCATCCTGCATGTGCCCAGCCTTCCAACCAGCTGGTTCAGCAGTCAACGATGGACGTATCTGGACGCGTCGTGGGACTTCCTGTTCGCGGATTCCCGTTCGCGGTTGTAATCCCTTTCGCTTTGCTTTGCATTCTTGCGTCGACGGACCCGATAGGAACCCGTTCTTTCCCGGCGGCAACCCCGGTACGACGACTGACGAAGGAAGTGCCCGTGTTCTCGCCGCAACCAACTCGCTATCATCCAGCACGTGCTGTCGCGTTCTGAACCACGAAACGCTGCGTCACGGCATCTGGCCTTGCTGCGGATGCCCTTGCTCGTTGTAGAGCCGGCCTGGATAACCACTCTCAGGGGTTTAGACGTTTGACTGAATTGCTGCGCGCCGTATGCGGCCTATCAGCCTTATTGACGCGTACTATATACATCCGAGTTTTCGGGCCCCTTGAAGGGATGTCCGTTAGTTGCGGGAAGGAGCACGGCCAAAGGAGAAGTGAGAGCGAGCCACGTCACCTCTACTTCCGGTTTGGCGACGATCCTACCGCGACCCGGCAAGGGTCCCTTGTTGCGCTCTTCAACAGGAGAACGCGGATTCCTCGACACTGGCCGACTTAATCAGCACTAGAGCAAACCCACAATTGCTGTACCCTGATAGCCGCAGTGGCGGAAGCAGGCGGCGGCATTGTTGGCAGGAATGGTTTTGAGGGCATCGGTGACGGCCTGATCCAGAGCTTCTTTGGTTCGTGCTTTGGCGTCGCGGAGAAACTTCTTGAACTTGGATCAGGCCTTTTCGATGGGGTTCAAGTCTGGCGAGTAGGG
>JASHTU010000665.1 GCA_030040395.1 Acidobacteriaceae bacterium | reverse complement strand
TTCTGTTCCGCGGCGGAGCCGAATTCACGTTCTGCAATGTGCTGGTTGAGCCAGTGCGCCCAGCCCAGATGCGCCTGCACATTCGCGGCACGAGTTCCTTTGCTGCGCGTCAGGCCGGACTGCAGAATAGGCATCATCTCGTCCAGTGCGCGACCCGCCAACTCCGTCGCGCTCTGGCCTTCCGGAACCAGAATGCTGAAGTTCTCCGCCCAGAGCATGGCCGTGTTGAGTTGGCTCTCGAGAGCCGTGCGGTCCAGCGGGTCCGACTTGAGAATGGCCGAGTAGGTTTCAACCGATGCCTGGTAATCACCTTGCGCCGCTTGCGTCTGCGCCAGCGCCAGTTGCGCGGCTCGTTCGCGCTGTTGCCGGTGGTGCGTGATGAACCACGTCACTCCGCCCCCGATCGTCGCGCACAGCCCCACGATCGCGGTGACCCGGCCGGTCCAGCTCATCAGAAAGCTCCAGACTCTGTCGGAACCTGTCTCCGGGGTAGCTGCCTCATTCGCCATCGTCGAGCCTCCATTCCGTCGCGTGCGGCGTTTCCAATAGGCGGAGGATTGCAACAGTGACAACTTGATTTAGCATACGATTGCGATCCCCGATTCCATAAAAACACAACTTTTGAGGGCTGCGAGCGCCGCCTGCCCGGCTATTGGGGAGCCAAGTTTTGCGTAGTCGGTTAGGCTTCAGTTCCTCATCAACAAACATTCTGGCGGTAAAGTTCGAATGTCACTGTCGGCGGACAGCTCGGGCCTCGAGAAACGCGAGCGGCGGCATAAAAACGGCTGGTCGCATGAGGTGGGGGCGTTTCGCAATCCGCCGGCCTCTGTCAAGGGAAAAATCTTGCATCCACCAGAAAAATAAGCACCTTGCACGCAATTTCTCCGGTTGGGCGCACAATCATTCTATGCACAGCTTCCGGTAACTCCGAAGGCTCCCGAACCGGCGCAAAGCTTCTTGGGAAAGTGGATCTCCCTGGAAATCGCCATTCGATTCCCTGAAAAACTCTGTTTGGAAGCAGCTGCGCCCGAAAATGGGGCTCCGACCATTCGGAGTCAGGACAAGCCAGGGAAGATTGCGATCAAGAAAAACCGCCAAAACAAAGACAAGTGCCGAAAACCAGGGGCCGTAACCCCTTTTGTTATCAAGCAATTGGAAAACAAGTATTTTATTTTCAAACACGTGTGGCGATTGCCTACGCAAGTCATTTAGATTGAGACAATTAACAATTGAAAGCCACCGCGGGCGTAATTCATGGAAGGTCTGTGATCGAAGGCAAGCCGCGACAATCGGCCAAAAGTTGTCTTTGAGTGAGAACACGGCGGCCAGACCATGCGAATTGACGTCGCGGTGTGGCAATGCCGGAATACCTGGTTCTATCTGGATTAGCCGGCGCCGTAGGTTCGGTCTGAAGGATCACGCAAAACTGAACTGCGCAGCCCGTCGCCTTCAGGATTGAATTTTCCGAATCCAGCCGCAACCCTGTGCATCGAAAGCACATGGAAAATCGGCTCTTGGGAGGCTCGGGCCTCAAGGTTCCCGTCCTGAGCTTTGGCGTCGGCACGTTTGGCGGCGGAAGCCAGTTTTTTGACGCGTGGGGCGCCACCGATAACCTCGCCGAGGCGCGGCGAATTGTCGATATTTGCCTCGATGCGGGCGTGAACCTTTTTGACACCGCGGACGTGTATTCCAACGGCCGCTCGGAAGAGGTGCTGGGCAAGGCGCTCGAAGGCAGGCGCGATCAGGTTCTGATCTCCACCAAGGCGACTTTCCGGCTGGGCCATGGCCCCAACGATGTGGGTTCATCGCGTTATCATCTTCGCCGTTCCATCGAGGGCAGCTTGCGCCGCCTAGGCACGGATTACGTCGATATTTACCACCTGCACGGCTTCGACGCGCTCACCCCGATTGAAGAAGTGCAGGAGAGTTTGAACGGCTTTGTCCGCGAGGGCAAGGTTCGCTACATCGCCTGTTCGAACTTCTCCGGCTGGCATCTGATGAAGTCGCTGGCCGTCGCCGACCGCTATGGCTGGACCCGCTTTGTGGCGCACCAAGTGCATTATTCACTGATCGGGCGCGAGTATGAGTGGGAGCTGATGCCCTTGGCCCTGGACCAGAAAGTGGGCGCGCTCGTATGGAGCCCGCTCGGCTGGGGACGTTTGACGGGGAAGCTCCGCCGCGGCCAGCCGCTACCCGCCGTAAGCCGGCTGCACAAAACCGCCGGCGCCGCTCCTCCTGTGTCGGACGAGCGCTTGTATCAAATTGTCGACGCGCTCGACGCGGTGGCCGCGGAGACCGGCAAGACGGTTCCCCAGGTAGCCTTGAACTGGCTGCTGCAGCGGCCAACGATTTCGTCGCTGATTCTGGGCGCGCGCAATGAAGGGCAGTTGCGGCAGAACCTGGGCGCCGTAGGCTGGAGCCTGAGCGCGGAGCAGATCGCCGCGCTCGACAAGGCTAGCGACGTCACCCCCGTCTACCCCTACTGGCACCAACGCCAGTTTCCCGAGCGGATTCCCTGGCCGGTGTAAGCGCGGCAGAGCGCATGGCCGCACGCATTACCATCGAACCATGCCACGGTTTCCTCCCGGTCAAACACTGCTCATCGACGCCGACGACACGCTGTGGGAAAACAATATTTATTTCGAACGCGCCATCGCGGCTTTCATCAGCTATCTCAACCACCACCAATACTCCTCTGCCGAAGTGCGCCGCGCCCTCAACGCCGTGGAGCGCGAAACTATCCTTGCGCACGGCTACGGCCTTTCCAGCTTCGCGCGGTCGCTGGTCACTTGTTTCGAGCGTCTCAGCCCGGAGCCGGTCACGGAGGAAAAGACGCAGCGCATCCTGAGCTTTGCCCGCTCCATTGCGGAGCAGGAAATCGAGCTGCTTGGCGGCGTGGCGGAAGCTCTGGCCGAGCTCGGCGGCCGTCATCGGCTGATTCTCATGACCAAAGGCAACCATGCCGAACAGGCCGACAAGCTTGCCCGCTCCGGTCTTGGCGGGCACTTTTCCGCGGTCGAAATAGTGCCGGAAAAGGATCCTCCCACCTATCGCCAGGTGATAGCGAGGCATGAGCTCACGCCGCACAGCAGTTGGATGGTCGGCAACAGCCCCAAAAGCGACATAAATCCCGCGCTCGCCGCGGGCCTTCACGCGGTTTTTCTTTTTCACAAGGATACATGGGTGCTCGAACACGCCGCTCTCGATCCTGCGCCTCCGGGCCAGCATCTGATCGAGCTTGACTCGTTCGCCAAACTCCGCGAGCTTTTTTGAGGCGACCGCAGCCAAACTCCGCCGCGGTCGGCGCCGGGGCGGCAACCGGCGATCCCGGTTTGACGAAACCACTGGGGAACTAAGACAATAGTAAGGTTAAATCCGGCAGAGTGGGCCTGTGGCGCAGCTGGGAGCGCGCTTCCATGGCATGGAAGAGGTCGTCGGTTCGATCCCGACCAGGTCCACCAAGAAATCAATAACTTACAGACAGACTCCTTTCCAACTTGGTGTCATTTGGTGTCAAATTCCTAATCACGCTTTCAGGAACAGCGCCCTGCTGCTGCGGCTTTCCTTGAGAGACTCTTGCATCGGAAGCTCTCTTCGAATTGGCCCGAGACTTCCCGACCGACCCCGACTTCCTCAACTCCCGATTGATCGAATTAACCGTCGCCTGCACGCTTTCAGGAATCTCCTGCATGTAGACATCGGTTGT